>CAYSXM010000542.1:0-3922 GCA_964434905.1 uncultured Pirellulales bacterium
ACCTGTGGCGTGCCGATCATCGGCACCAGCGTCGATATGATCGAGGGGGCCGAGGATCGCGAAAAATTCAAGGCCGTGCTCGAACGGCTGGGCCTCAAGCAGCCTGCCAACGGCATCGCCCGCACCATGGCCGAAGCCCGGACCGAAGTCCAGCGCGTCGGTTTTCCCTCGTTGGTGCGCCCCAGCTTCGTGCTGGGGGGCAGGGCCATGGAAATCTGTTACGACCTGACACAGATGGAACGCTTCGTGACCGAAGCGTTCATCGTGGCCCAAGGCCAGCCCGTGCTGATCGACCGGTTCCTGGAAGACGCCGTCGAGGTGGATGTCGACGCAGTCAGCGATGGCCAGCAGACGATCATCGCCGGTGTTATGGAACATATTGAGGAAGCGGGAGTTCATTCGGGCGATTCGGCCTGTGTCATTCCACCCCACAGTTTGCCGGCCGAGGTGATCGACGAGATCTGCCAGGCTACCTTGGCGCTGGCCCAAGACATGCACGTGGTCGGGCTGATGAACATTCAGTTCGCCGTGAAGAAGGAAGACGGCCACCCCAACGTGTACGTGCTCGAGGTGAATCCGCGGGCCAGCCGCACGGTTCCCTTTGTGTCGAAGGCCACCGGCGTGGCGATTGCCAAGATCGCTGCCAAGTGCATGGCCGGTGTGTCGCTGGCCGAACAACAAGTGTTGAAGAATCCTCAGCCGATTCAGGTGTCGGTCAAGGAAAGTGTCTTTCCATTCGCCAAGTTTGCAGGGGTCGATATCGTGCTGGGGCCCGAAATGAAATCGACCGGCGAGGTAATGGGCTCGAGCGAGCGTTTCCCGCTGGCCTTTGCCAAAAGCCAACTGGGCGCGGGCGTGGTACTGCCCGAACAAGGCAATGTGTTTATCAGCGTCAACGCTCGCAACAAGCAGCACATTGCCCCGTTGGGCCGCCGGCTGGTAAAGCTTGGTTTTCAACTGCTGGGCACCACCGGCACGGCCAAGGAACTGGAAGAAGCCGGCGTGGCGTGTGGCGTGGTCAAGAAGCTACAAGAGGGGCACCCCAACCTGCTCGATCTGCTGATCGACAAGAAGATACAGCTCATAGTCAACACGCCCAGCGGCAAGGGGGCCCGCACCGACGAGGGGCGGATCCGCGCGGCGGCCGTGGCGCACGGGGTGCCGTGCATTACGACCATTTCGGCAGCCGAGGCGGCGGCGCTGGCGATGGAAGCTCTGCGAACCGAGGAGCTAACCGTGCAATCGCTGCAGAACCGGTACGCGCAGGCGCAGCGATAGGGGGAAGGCCGGTGGTTGATCGGCGCGACGCCCCTAACATGATGCCGATCACGCGCGTGCAACGATCCTCGGCAGTGGCATCCGAACCTTTGGGTTCCAAAGCCAAGTTCTGGTACCGCGACAACGATCGGCGATTGCTCTTCAAGGCAGACGATCGCGGCACGGGGGAAGATTGGGCGGAAGTGGTTGCCAGTCGCTTGTGCGAGCGGTTGGGATTGCCACACGTCACCTATGAACTGGCCGAGGAATGGAGCCAACAAGATCGTGTCGGACCAGGGGTGATCTGCGACAATATGGCGCCGCCGCCGATCTCGCTGGTCTTGGGTAACGAGCTGTTGCTCGAACACGACCCAGAATATCCGAGCCAAGACCGACGGCGCGTCAAGCAACACACGGTCGGTGCCGTGGCCAACGCGGTCGCGCGACTAGATACACCAGGCGAGGGTTGGACAACCGATACTCCGACAGACGTTAAAAAAGCAGTCGACGTGTTCGCGGGCTAGGTGATGCTCGACGTTTTAGTCGCCAACCAAGATCGACATCACGAGAACTGGGGCGCACTGCGCGACGACAACGCGCTGCGCCTCGCACCAACGTTTGATCACGGATCGTCCATGGCGCGCAATCTCAGCGACGATGAGCGGCAGAAACGGTTGAGAACCCATGACCACAACTTTTCGATCCCGGCGTTTTCGGCTCGGGCCAGATCGGCCCTGTATTCCAACGTCGACGATCCGCGGCCACTTAATACGATGGACGCCTTCCTACAATTCGCCCAAATCGCCCCGACCGGCTCGAAAGCCTGGATTTCTCGGCTCCACGAGTTGACTCGTGGGCACATTGAAGACGTCCTAACGGAGCTGCCCGTTGAACGTATGACGCCAGTCTGCCGGGACTTTACGCTCGAGTTGCTATGTTGCAACCGGCAGCGACTGCTAGAAGCTCCTCTCTCATGAACGCACCGAACGCTCTTTTTGTCGCTTGGCGATCGCTCGATCCGAGCGTTGGCTGGGGACCCGTGGCGCGATTGGACCACGACGGCCAGGTCTACCGATTCGTGTACACCAACGGCGCGCGGACCTTGCCTGGCTTTCGACCTTTTCCGCAACTCGATCAGCTAGATCAGGTCTACGAGTCGGAAGAGCTATTTCCGCTGTTTGCCAACCGCTTGTTTTCCCGTTCCCGGCCCGAATACGCGGCCTATTTGAGCTGGGGAGGGTTTGATCCCGCGAATCCTCCCGATCCGATCGCGATTCTCGGTGTGACCGAGGGCTTGCGCGAGACCGATTCAATCGAAGTGTTTCCTGGCCCCCAACCAGATGCCGACGGTTGCTACTTGAATCGGTTCTATATGCACGGTATCCGCTGGATGCCGCCGGCCGCCATGGAGCGCATTAATAAGCTCGAAAAAGGCGAGAAGTTGCTGGTCATGCCGGACCCTTGCAACGAGCACGATCCGCACGCCGTTGCCGTGCGAACCGATAGCAATCGCACGCTGGTCGGATATGTGCCTCGCTACCTGGCACGCGAGGTTCGGTATCTGCTCGAAACATGTCGCCCGGAATTGATTCAGGTGCAAGTCCAGCAGTTGAACGGCGAAGCGCCGATGCAACAGCGACTGCTTTGTGAGATGCGGGCATGCTGGCCACCTGGTTTCCGCCCCTGCTCGGGAGCGGCATTCGAGCCCATCGTGAAAGCGGTGCCGCAGGCTAATCGCGTGTAAAACCGCTTGGTTCACGCCATTGCAAGCATCTGGCAACGCGGAACCAGGCTCCCTTCCGCAGCTCAAACCAAAGCCCCTGGTCGCTAGTCGGACGGACAGCGGTCACTAGAGAACCGCGGCGAGGCAGGTCTCGTCAGGCCACGGGGGCTGACCTACTAACCTGTGCGACCGGCGCGCCACACCTGGTGGCCCGCTGGAATCGGTCCGGCCGATTACATCCGCACCGCGTCAGTTCAATTCCGCGCGTAGCCGCCGGGCCGCGCGCAGGTACGGCTCCAACTGCCGCGCTTGCTCCTGCGAACACTCGGTAACGTATTGCTCGAGCAAGCGCAAGGCCGGCACCGGTTGCCCCAATCGCAACAGCACCAGCCCCAAGTCGCGTCGCTCGTCCGGCTGGTCGGGTTCGAGCCGCACCAGCCGCTGCTGCACCGGCAGCGACTCGCGCCAGCGGTTGGCCATGACATACGCGGTCTTCAAATTGCGCAGCACGCGCACCGTAATTTCGCGCGGCGTGGCAGGCTCGAAATGCTCGGGCCGCAGGCTGTCGGCCTGGCCCGACAGGCGCTCGATGCGGTGCCGGCAGGCCGTTTGCGTGAGCACGTCCCCCGCGCTAAACGGATCGACGTACAACGTTTCCGAACCGCGCTGCGCGCCCAACACGAAATGCCCCGGGGTGCCCACGCCAAACACCTCGACGCCCGCCCGGCGTGCCACCGCGTGATATACCAAGGCCAACGAGATGGGAATGCCCAATCGTCGATCGAGCACCTCGTTGAGGTAGCTGTTGCGCGGGTCGTAAAACGACTCGGCATTTCCACGAAACCCTTCCTCGCGGTAGAGCACCGAACTGATGGCCCCCAGCGTGCGCCGCAACGTGCGCTGCTCTTGCGGCCAGGCCTCGATCCGGGCCACCACGCGCTC
>CAYSXM010000543.1:0-3922 GCA_964434905.1 uncultured Pirellulales bacterium
CACCCCGCTCATTTCCGGACCGCCGTCGCGAGGATCGGCAAGTGCGATCATTTCCAGGGCATATTGCAACGGCTTGCCGGTCCTCCGC
This sequence comes from uncultured Pirellulales bacterium, assembly GCA_964434905.1. Classification (GTDB taxonomy): domain Bacteria; phylum Planctomycetota; class Planctomycetia; order Pirellulales; family CAYNRE01; genus CAYSXM01. The sequence goes on from CAYSXM010000543.1 coordinate 89, forward strand.
GCGGCGCCGACCAGCACCGGCGCGTGGTGGTGCAGCGATAATAATGCAATCGCCTTGTGTGCCGAGGCGGGGCGAGAAAAAAACTGCACCCAGCACCCCTTCGCCCCGGCATATTGATCCGCCAAGAACGACAGTGCGGCACCATTTTCTAGCCGGGAAACGATCTCGTCGTAGCCCCCTTTCTTGGGAATGATATGCTGGCCCGTGGCGCCACGAAATCGATTCAAGAACCTATCGAGATAGGGATTGTCCAGCGTGCGCGCCACCGAATAGGTGGGAAATCCCAACACTCCGAGCACGTACCCCGCCAATTCAAAATTGCCAAAGTGACCCGAGACGATCATTGCCGGACGACCGTCCAGCAACACCCGCACCAGCCAATCGCCGTGGACCACGGTGACATAGTCTCGCCAATTGGTGTCATGGATCTTTCTTGGTACCAACGCCACCTCGGCCACAAACAAGATCAGGTGCGACCACATTTGGCGTCGCAGTTGATTCCGAGCCCGGGAATCGATTTCAGGGTAGGCGGCAGCCAGATTGTCGTCGATGATCGCTCGCCGCAAACGCAGCACGTCGCTCAACAGCCAGCCCAAAACACCCGACATCACCGCGCAGGTTTCCAGCGACACTGCCTGGATCAGGCAAATCACCCCCCGCACCGCTAAATAGGCGACAAACTGCTGTAGCTTTTGCACGCGTGCCAGGCTCCCTCGATTGCTCGCAAACACGCCCTCTAGCGGTCCGTTGGTTCTTCAACAGCCTGCTAGCCGTTGCCATGGCAGCCCCTCGGTTGGCCCCCGCGCGGGGCGCTCGGTAAAGTGCACGCTGCCACCGGCCGCAGGACCAATGCCTTGGCATTGTCGTCGGAGTTCCCCCCGGGCGCGAAGATCAGTTCCTGCAATCCCCAGAACCGAGTACACCAATGCCATATTCGGTGGTGACGGGGACGGGGTCAGGCGCACAGGACGGGCACGCCCTTTTCGGTGGGCCATGCACTAGGATGACGGTGCCGGTGCCGACCCGGTTTGTCGCGGCATGAGCGGTTCATGCACATCAAGTTAGGCCCCCTTCCCAATCGACCGCGTGGCACGCATGGCTCACGAAGACTTCAGCCTGGAATCCTTGGCCGACTACTTGCATTTGCAACACGGTCAAGTCGCGAGATTAGTCGAACGACGTCAGCTACCAGGGCGCCGTGTAGCAGGAGAGTGGCGCTTTTCCCGTGCCGAAATCCACCATTGGCTTGAAGCCCGGATGGGAGCCCTCGACGACGCGGAATTGGCGCGTCTAGAAGGCGCCATGCATCGTGCGGCGCCCGCCGCGGCCGAACCAATTGAGCTGACCCAATTGATACCTCTGACCGCAATCGGTGTCCCCTTGGCCGCGCGAACCAAGGCCGCCGTCGTCGATGCCCTGGTAGAACTTGCCACCTCCACCGGTCGGGTCTGGGATCCCACGCGGATCGCCGAAGCGGTTCGCCAGCGCGAAGAGTTGCATTCCACCGCCCTCGACAACGGCGTCGCCCTCTTGCACCCCCGTCGGCCATTGGCCGATGCACTCGAGCAACCAGTAATTGCCCTGGGTCGCAGCAGCCAAGGCCTGCCATTTGGTGCCGTCGGCGGAGGACTCACCGACTTGTTTTTCTTGATCTGCTCGACCGACGACGCCGGGCATTTGCAAGTCCTGGCCCGGCTAGGTCGCCTGCTGGGCAATTCACAACTGCTGTCCGCCCTACGCGACGCCGACAACGCGATGACACTTCGAGAAACACTGCTCTTGGCCGATCGACAGATTTGAACCCGCGCTATTCCGGCGCCTCGGGGCGAGTCGCCGTCGGCGAGCGTCGGAAAGCAACAGGGTGGTGGGGCCACACGGCGCAAATGCCAGCCGGCATTCAGCGGCGGTTGCAGTTGGAGGCAATAAACAAGACACTTTCGGCCACGTGGCTGAAAGCCTTGGAATCGCCAAGCTTGAACCCGGAAGATTCACGAACTTCGTCGCGAGGAGTCGAAAGGGCTGCGGCTGCCTACAAAACCGCGATCGGTTTAGTGGTCAGGCCTTGGCCTGACGAGACGTACTCTGGGTGCCACTGGGCTTTGCCAGTGCTCTGCGGCGTATTGGTAAATACGTGAGTCAGGGGCGATTGCGAATTGTCCAGACGCGACACCCTCGGTTCCGCAGCAAAAGGCTCATGAATAATCCGGATTGAAACGACTCGCCACCCGAAATCGCCGCCTCGTTGGTCGCCCATCGGTTGGTTGATGACCTGCATGCAGGAACATTGCATTTCGCGTCGCAGTCGGACACCGGGCGCGGCGAGCCAACGCCCGTCAGGTGAACCGATCGCCTGGTTGGGTAAACCGCTTCGCCGCAGTCGATGTCAGCACGTGAGAAAGCGAAAATGGTCGGTCACCTCTGGGTCATCGGGCAGGGCCATGGCTGGCTCGCCCCCGCCGTGCGTGCGGCGTTGGCGAATGCCGCCCAAGGCAGGCAGTTTACAACTCTGGCAGCCGCCATTGTCGCGGCAGGGCAGGGGGCCCCGGTTGTCGATTGCGTAGTTGTTATCTCCGATTTTCCAGATCAACATTCGGCGGCCGACGTTGCCTCCCTGCGGCAGGCACTGCCATTGGCCCGGCTCTGGCACTGGGTCGGCCCCTGGTGCGAAGGAGAGCTGCGCAGTGGCCAGCCCTGGCCAGCCGATGTGCGTTGGTATTCGCATCAGATAGCCACACGCTTGCAGAGCGACCAGCACGCGCCGCGTGCCGCGCCGCTGCCGGCCTGCGCCGCGGCGGAAGAATGCCTACTGGCCCAGCCACCGCCAACGCGCCGGACAATTCCCTGTGGGGTGGCCATCCTGGCCACCGAGGTACAGGCTGCGCGCTGGATTGCCGACGCTAGCCGAGTCGGGGGTTACCAGGCACGCATCGTGGAACCTTCCAGCGCTGCGGGTTCCGATTCGCGACCATCCACCAGCGCCGCGGGGCCAGGCATCGCCGCGGCCGAACTCGTTGTCTGTGACCTACCTGGCGACCCAGCCATGCACCAGCAACCACTCGAACGAGCCTTGGCCCTGGGGCCGGTGATTGTGCTGGTCAACTTTCCACGCCCCCACGAAATCGCACGGCTGTTGGCACAAGGTGCCCAGACGGTGCTAGGCAAGCCCTGCCAAGTGGTTGACCTGATCGTGTGCCTTGACCAGGCTCGCACAGGCCCGTTCATCGCTTCCGGGCAGCAGGCCACCTCGCTCACGGAACCGACGACTTGAACTGGCCGCAGCCAGGGCGGTTCCGGCGGGTTACTCGCTGCGACGGCGCACCACCAGCGCCGACGCTTGCCCCTGGGGGGTCACGTTTGCAGTCAGCACCACGTCGCCTGACGGCACGTCGTCGTTGGTTACCACCCGCAACCTGCATTCGGGATCAGGATGTTCGTAGTTCAGCACCCGGAACAAGCGCCCGTGCTGCATTGCCAACAAGCTGGCGATGAGTTCCACCGCGCCGCTTCCCGCGCCCAAATTGCCGAAATAGCTTTTAGGAGCCACCACCGGCACCTGTTCGACCAGGGGGCCGAAGACCATGGCCAGCGCCTGGGCCTCGGCCACATCGCTGCTGCGCGTTCCCAGCCCATGCGCATTCACGTGCCCCACGTCGGCCGGCGTCAGGTTCGCAGAGCGCAGCGCCGCGCGCATGGCATTGGCCAGCGCCACATCTCGTTTGGCCACGAAATTCCGGTCGGCCACGCTCGACGAGCCGCGTCCCAGCACCTCACCCAGAATGTTGGCCCCACGTGCTCGGGCGAATTCATATTCTTCCAACACCAGGGCGCCTGAAC
>CAYSXM010000544.1:0-3920 GCA_964434905.1 uncultured Pirellulales bacterium
CGGTTGGTTTCCCGCAGTTTCAAAACGGTCGCGGGCCGATCCATTCGCTGGTGTACCAGGGTTGGCACTACTTGCGACTCGACGGGCTCGCGCGCGAGGAACTGTACAATTTTCAGCGCGATCCGCTCGATGCGACCGACGTGTCGGACACGCCAGCCGGTCGCGCCGCGCTGCCCGCGCTGCGCGCCGAACTACGTCGCCAGCAGGAGGAGCCCTAGTGCGCAGCCCCGGCCCAGATCGCGCCGAGCACGGGCACCTCGATTGGCGCCGCGGCGCCTGTGGTGTGGTGTTCTTGCTGGCGTTGGCGGCACGGTGGGGCTATTGGAGCGAGGTGCGAGCGCACCGCGAGCGGCCGGTAGACAGTTTTCATGCCGTGCGGGGAATTCCCTTTTCCGACGCACACGGCTGGGACTTTGCGTCAGCCGAGTTGGCGCGCGGCGCGCCATTGCCGTGGGCTTGGTCGGCCCGTCGCCCGGTCTATCCGGCGCTGTTGGCCGCGGTCTACGTGTGGACCGGTCACCGCATCGCGGTCGGGGTGTTCGTCAGCGCGCTCTGGGGCGCGTCGGCCGCCGCGCTGTTGGTTCATTTGGCCTGGCGCAGTACTGGCTGGGCCAGTGCCTTGGCCCTGGGCTGTTGGGCGGCCCTCGATCCGCGGGCAGTGGCGATCGGCACGGCCACGCTGTCCGAGCCGGTCGGACTATGGCTGTTGGTTTGGCATTTCGATCGGATGCGCTCGGCCACGGTAGCGCGTCCGGCCGGCCTGCTGGCTAGTGGTGCGCTGTTCGCGTTGTCAAATGCCGCGCGACCATTGACCCTCGCAGCGGCGCCGTTGTACCTGGGGTCGCTGTACGTTGCCGGTCGCTGGAGTCGCCGGGGCCGAGGTGCGCTCGTGGCCGCGGCGCTATTCGCCGTGGGGGTCGCGGTGGTGCTGGCTCCGTTCTTGGCGATCGGTTGGCATCGCCACCGGTTGATCAGTCTGTCCGACAATACCGCGTCGGCCTTGTATGCCGCGGCGTCGCCGAAATATGGCCATTGGTCGGGGGCTGTCGAACAAGAAGCCACCGACCTGGGCTTGTCCGAGCTGAACCAGCGCCATGCCTATTTCATGCAGGCCGCGCGGCGCGAATGGCGCGCGCACCCGAGTGTTTATGTGCGCAACGTGTTGCGCTCGGCCACGCACATCACCCAGCAGTTGGTAGACCTGCCACCCCGCCCGCTGTGGCTGCTTGCACATCTGCCGTTGGCGCTGGTGTGCCTGAGCGATGCCTTCCGCGCGCGAGTACGCCCGTTGTCGCTACGCAGCGCCGCCGTCGCTTCGCTGGCAGTGCTCGTCTGCGGCGCGACCACGCATGGTTGGCCCGCGCTGGTGTGGGCCGTGGCGTTGACCTATCTGGTGGTTACTTCGGTCATCCACGGGCGCGCGATCTCGCTGCACCTGTTGGCACTGTTGGTGGGTAGCATGGCGGGCCTGGCAGCGCTGTGCTATTGGGAAGATCGCTTCAGCGTGGTGCTGGCCTGGATGTTGATCTGGCCGTATTTTGCCGCCGTGTGCAGCGTGTCGCGATGGATTGCGGGCGCGGTGACGATCGAAACGCCGTACAGCGCCGGCGACACGGGTTCTTCGGACGACGATGGTCTGTTGCCTGCGACTTGGCGGTTGGCGCTGGGTGGGTTGTTCGCGCTGTCGCTGCTGTTCTTGGCGGCGCGCCAAGGGGTGGGCCCGGCCCTGGCGGCCACCGGGCCGGTTCCCCACGCGGCGTTGGTGAGCAGTTGCCTGGCGGCGATTGAACGAGTGCAGCCCGATTTGTTGGCCGACGACGAGCAAACGGCCCCCCTGGCGACCGATCTGGAACTGGTCCACCGGCACTCCCTGGCTTTTCAAGGACAGCTCACGGCGCTGGTGGGGCGAGTGACCCCCTATGTGTACGATCTGCCGGCCGATCGCGAAGTGGGCCACCCGTGGCGCTTTTTTTCACCTCGCCCCTATGCTCGCCAGGTGTTCTATTTCACGGGGCACGACGCCGACGGGCGCCCCTGGTATACGCTGGTGGTGGTACCCGGCGAGTTCAATTCGTTTGTCGAGTCGCGGCAGGTGCTGTTGTTGGCCAGAGTCCACGCGGCGGCAGACAAGTATCAGGAAGTGCTGCTTGAGGCGGTTGCGCTGGTACCATTGAATGCGGACACCAGCCAGCCAGAGTTCAACCTGGCCCAATTCGCGCTGGACGAGGATCATCGAGAACTGTTGCACCAACTAGACGCCTGCCGTCCGGTCGCCCCCTGAGCCCTGTTCGCCCCGTGGCGCAGCGTTCCGTAATGCGAGGCAGCGCGCCCACCCGGTCGTAATCCGGAATTGGCCCACCTAGGCCTGATAGCACTTCCGAAATGTTGCCTAGTGCCCTGACTGCCGCGCTGCGAAGGATCACTCCCGCGCTATTGGCGGCCTGGTTGTGTTGCGCGGGGCCGCCCAACGTGCTCGGCGTCGACGCCCTCCTGGTGCCTGCACCCCTGGGCCAGCGAGTGCCTGAAACCCAGTCGCTGCGCGACTTGCGTGGCACGAAGCGGGGGCTGAGCGAATTTCAGGGCGACCGGGCTTTGGTGCTGGTGTTCCTGGGTGTCGAGTGTCCGGTGGCCAATCAATATGTCCCTCGTTTGATCGAGTTGGCCGCACAATTTGCACCCCGGGGCGTGGTGTTCCTGGGCGTGTATCCACACGAACACGAATCGCTGATGCGCGTGGCACGGCACGTCTTGGACCGCGAGATTTCCTTTCCCGTGGTGCGCGATCTGAAACAGCGCTTGGCCGATGCGTTGGGCGTGACTCGTACGCCCGAGGCGTGTCTGCTCGATGCACGGGGGATGCTCGTTTATCGCGGTCGTATCGACGACCAGTTTCGGGTGGGTGTTGCGCAGCCCAAGATTCGCCGGGAAGACCTGGTCGAGGCTATCGAATCGTTGCTGGCCGAACGGTCGATCGCCGAGCCAGTGACCTCGCCCGACGGCTGTCTGCTCGATCGCACACCTGCTGAATCGGCCGGGCCCGTGCCAGCGTTCTATCCGGCCATCGCCGAGGTGCTGCGACGACGTTGTCACGATTGCCATCGAACGGGGGGCATGGCGCCGTTTCCGCTGGCCAGCCACGACGACGCGGTTCGCTGGAGCCAAATGATTGAAGAGGTGGTGGTCGAAGAGCGGATGCCTCCGTGGCATGCCGATGCGCCAGAAGGTTTTTTTTCCAACGACCGCCGGTTGTTGCCGGCCGAACAGCGACAACTGTTGGCCTGGTTGCGAGGCGGGCAGCCCGTGGGGTCGCCGCCGCTAGCCGCGCCAGCCGAGGACCCAGCCACCGCGGCGGCACGGGAGCCAACTGCGCTCGACGTTTTGATCACTTCTCCTCGAGAATTCCAAATTCCTGCGACGGGTGTGATGCCGTATCAGTATTCACTTTCCGCGCCCGAGGTTACGGCGCGCCTGTTTGCCGAGGATCGCTGGGTCGAGGCATTCGACGTGGCTCCTGAGACGCCCCAGGTGACCCACCACGTAAACGCCTATCTGGTGGCCGAAGATTTCTCCTTGGATTCGTTCGACAGCGTCGATCCGCGGGCCATTCGCGGGGCATTCACCTGGGCCGCGGGGCGCACGGCGCTCGAGTTTCCGCCCGGTTCCGCCATGCGCGTGCCGCGCGGCACGCGCGTGGTGTGGGAGGTGCATTACACACCCAACGGCATCGCCGCGAATGACCGCCCACGGTTGTCACTGCGTTTCGCCAAACAAGAACCGCGCGACGAAATCGGGTTCTTGGCGCTGTTGAACGAACAGTTTCAGATTGAGCCCGGCGATTCGCACGCCAACAGTGAGGCGTGGTTTCGCCTGCCCTTATAGCTACTCAAGTGCCGGCAGGTCTCAGCAAGCGAGCCGGCGCG
>CAYSXM010000545.1:0-3913 GCA_964434905.1 uncultured Pirellulales bacterium
GCCTATCAGGCACTCGAACAGCCAGAACAATTGGCGGCTGCCTTGGCTTCGACACCGCTGCGAGAGTTCAACCCGCTGCCAGGCATGCCGCAGCAATGGTGTCCTTGGGTCAGCGCGGCTAAAGAGTTTGGCGAGTCGCCCACGGTGGCCGTGTTGGCGCAGTGCGTGCGGCGGGAGCCCAGGAACCTGGACTGGCGCATGCGGTTAGCGCGTTGGCGCCGTCAGCAGGGCGACTATGCCGGGGCCCTGGCCGAAATCGACGCGGCCATTCTTCTGGCGCCCCAGGACCGTGCGCCGTTGCTCGAACGCGTGGAGCTTTTCCGCGTGCAAGGGGCCCGGCCGGCACTACAGGCGTTGGCGCGGGAAGTGGCCAGCGCCGCGAAGCTCGATCCGTTGTCTCAACGCCTGATCGTTGCCAAGTGCCACGAGGCTGCCGGCGATGAGGACCAAGCGACTGCTGCCTATCAGGCGTTGGCGGCCCTGGCCGACGACGATTGGCAGAGTTTAGAGAGCGCCGGGTTGTACTTGGCCTCGCGCGACGAAAGTGTGGCGCTCGCGGCGCTCGAGCGGCTGGTCAGCCTGCGACCTACGACGTTTGCCACTCGTTCGACGTTGATAGATTTGTTGTTGTCCGCGCGGGGAGAATCGGCCTGGGAAACGTGCTGGGCTTTAGCACGACAACAGGGCCAGTCGATCGAGGAAACCTCACCGGTCCAACTGCGGCTCGAAGCACGTTTGCTATTGCGCCGCGGAGGCGCCGAGGATCAGCGTCAAGCCTTGCTGCGGCTGGAGCACCTGTCGGCTAAGACGGCCAGTCCGTCACTCGAAGACCGGTTCTTGCTGGCCGAACTGTACGAGGCCCAAGGGGCCATTCGGGCGGCACGCGAGCAACTGGTAGGGCTGGTTGAACAACAGCCCGACGATCGCTCGTTTCTGGCGGCGCTGATTGATCTGTTGCTACGGCATAACTACGCCAGCGACGCGGCGAGTTGGCTCGACAGATTGGCGGCGGCCGAGCCGCTTAGCGAGCGGACGGTGCGACTGCGATCGCGATGGCTGCACGCACAGGGCCGCGACGAGGAATTGCCCACGCTGCTCGACCCCTATGTCACGGCGGCTGGCGCGGGCGGAGATGCTCGCCGCCACGCGCAGGCGCTGGAGACCGTGGCGGAAATCTGGCGCGCTGCCGGTCTGAAGGATCGTGCCGACCAGGCGTTTCGCGAGGCGACAGCGCGCGATCCGCAGCGCTATGCCACCTATGCGCAATGGCTGGCCGAGCAGGGCCAGGTAGGCCAGGCGGTCGCGCTATGCGTTGAAAGCGCCAGCCGCGATCAGGGGCCGCAACCCGCGATGGTGTTGGCATCCGTAATGCGTCAACCACTGGCCGCGGCTGAAGATTTCGCGGCGGGTGAAGGCGTATTGACACAAGCACTGGGCGCGCACCCTGGCAATCTGCAGCTAGTGATGGCGGCCGCGGAATTGCGAACTTTTCAAGATCGAAGCGAGGAAGCCATTCTACTCTGGCGTCGGGCGCTCGAACTCGATCCACGCCGCGCCGAGGCCTGCGAGCGATTGGCGCGGTTATTGCTGCCGGACCAAGCGACCCACGCGGAAGCCAAGGAACTATTGACCCGCGCCACGGAACTAGGAGGGCGTCGGGCAGATATTGAAGATGCGCTGGGCCTGCTGGCGCATCAGCAGGGGCATCACGAGGAAGCCGAGAAGCATTTTCGCCAAGCGACGGTTGCCACGTCGGCGGTAAGCCCTGCCTGGTTCTTGCATCTCGCCGTGGCCCAGCATGCGCTGGGCTCGAACGCCGAAGCGAGGAATACGCTTTCCCAAGCGCGTGAGCGGAGTTTGGAAAAGCTGCCCTTGGCGCGTGCAGATCGTTTGTGGCTGGCGCAACTCGACCGGGAACTGGGACCCGAGCACTAGGGTGCACCCGGCCGGCAACCGCCGGGTAGGGACCCCAGTGCCCCGCGGGCCGCGTGTGCAGGGCTAGGCGAAGCAGGGTTATACGAGTGCTGTCGGCCGCAAAACGTGGGGGATTGACAGCATAGGTCCAAAAACTTAACCTTGGGCGCAAGTGCTGATTCAACACGGTGGGTACTGCCCCGATCCGATGGGCCTCATGGTGGAGGCTGCCAGGGGTGCACTTCGGCTCTCGTCTTTGCCCACCCGAGCATCGCGGCCACCGTAGGAGCGCGGAGAGCGCGGCGGGTGACTTCGGCCCGGCCTGGTCGTTCGAGGCGTTTCTTCGCCAGTCGCTGATGTCCGGACCAGGTCTCCCTACGCGGATGCGAGGAGGCGATCCGATGCGACCCAGATATGAGCCAGCTTCGACGGGGCTCGGCGAATTGACCCAAGCCTGGCGCGAGGTGCGCGAGGCGGCCGCGGCGCGATTGCAGCACAGCGGCTATGTGGCGCTACGGATGGTGACCTGCGAGTTTCGCGAAGGGGTGCTTACGCTGCGGGGCCGGGTGCCCAGTTTCTATCTTAAGCAACTGGCACATGCTTCGGTGGTGAAAACCCCAGGCGTGGAAATGGTGGTGAACAGTATCGACGTTCGAGAAGATCACGATTGAAGTCGCCGCGGTCTCGCGTACGGCGAATTGCGCCCTGGTGGCCGCGACGCATAAAAGGGAGTGTCTGCCATGTTCGTGGTACAACGTCGCCCCGGTGAACGTGTGGTCATTGGTCACTCGATTCAAGTGGAAGTTATTTCGGTCGATGGCGACCAGGTAGAACTGGTGCTACATGCACCGGCCCAGGTGCCGATTTATTGCAGCGATTTGGATCGGCCTCTTGCCGAAGAGGCGGCTACAGCGGTGGTTCCGGACCGGCTGACAGAGTCGCGCTACTTCGCCGAGTGTCCGTAGGTCGGTGTGCGAAGCAAACAATGTCTGGAGATGGTGCCGGCCAGGCGTGTTCGTTGCCAGACTCAATCTGCACAGGGCAGAGTTGCAGCGTTGAAGAGTCACAGCGTTCAAGATTTATAGCGGCAGCAACGACATGCTGACCTGCAGTAGCCGGTCTTCCAGCCGCACCACTTCGAAGTCTTGGTGCTCGAACAGACCACACACGAACGTCAAGCCACGTGCGTAGGCAATCTGGTAGCCGGTGCCGACAATCACGCTGGGCACGGTGATGTGTGAGAAGCCCCATTGGCTCGAAGCCAGGGCGCTTTTGATTCCGCCGACAATGATGTTGGTGATTTCGCCCACGCCATCGACAACTTGCGAAGTGAGCTTGCCGAACTGATCTTGCAACAACCCTTCGACCGCCTGCACGGCTAGCCCCTCGCCTAGGTTCACCGTGATGAACCCAGAGACTTTCCCGTGCACGCCAATCATGCCGGTGACCACTCCGGAATCTCGGGCTGGAACGCTGCAGATGCCGACGCAACGGGCCTTGATGCCGCACATGACCAGGGCGCTTTCGACCGATTCGACCATCGCCCGTTGCAGCAGCGGATCGACGATCAGTCCAGCGGGTTTCGTCTCGACAGTGGCCGGCGACATGCGTTTCTCCAGGAAGAGGCTTCCAGCATCGCGATCAAGGCACCTAGCAGGGTACAGGTGCTCGCCACGGCGCTGCCCCCGATTTCATTCAGGCTCGGCCAACCGCGGGGCGCGCGGGCCGACCACCCACAACCATAGGCCATGGCCTAGCAGCCCGTTGAAGAATTTGACGGGCGTGCGTCGTCGCCTGGAAGCGACGGCAAGAATGCGACGTAAGTCGTTGTTTTGCGAGCCGCGCGGAGCGGTGCTTTGCACTGGGCAGTGAAGAACCTGCCGTCAGCGGCCCGGCTCGCCGGGGCCCGGCTCGTAACGATTGCGCCGGCCCTGCGGTTCAAGCAGTTCGTAGCGGCGAATCTTGCGATCGAGCGTCGAGCGTTCAATGCCCAATAGTT
>CAYSXM010000546.1:0-3908 GCA_964434905.1 uncultured Pirellulales bacterium
CCACCCCAAAGAACTGACGTTTATCGGCTTTGTGCAAAACCTCAGTACCTTCGCGCCGGGCTCCTTGGTGACCTGGTTCGACTGGCTCAACACGGCAGGCGGAACCGATACCAGCCCGCCGGTGGTGATCGACCTGCAACCGGGACAAGGGACCTCTGTAACAACCCAGTACATCATTCCGTTCTGCCCGCAACGGGTTTCGATTCACTTCAGTGCTGACGGCGGACCCTTCAAAATCGACGACGGTCTGTTCGTGCATCGTTGCATTCCCGAGCCCTCGACCTGGGTGCTGGCGCTACTTGGCGCGGCATCGTTGGCTGCAATGCGTCGCCGGCGAGCCGGCTAGTGCTCCGCGGTGCCATGTGGCTTGCCTGCCAAACCGCGCAGCCCACAGGGTGATGGTGGCACGACTTGCTTTGTTTGAACTGAACTCACAGCATGCATCCGGGCGGCAGCGGCTACAAGGTCGCTGTCGCCCGTGCGTTTTTCACGATTCATTTTCGATGCGGCAGGGTGCCCATGTTGCGCTGTTCCAACTTGGCTGTGGCTCATGAGGAGAAACGGCGATCCGCCTTCTGAAAAGACCGCCCATCGCTCGACGGTCCGCGAGCGAGTTCCCCCATTCGGCAATGCAACCCGATGCCGTGGTGTTAGTCGCTCGATGAAATGTCGCGGCGGAACAAGTGGGGCAGATAGTCCTGCACATACGCCTGCAGACCCAGTTCGCGCAGTTCGTCCGCCAGCTCGTGCTGATCTTGGTCGCGCAAGGTTTCCCGGACCACATCGGCCAATAACTCGGCAAACTTGCGACGCGCGCGATGCAGTTGCTGTCGATAGGCTTCCGAACCTAGCGGCCGCGCGACTGCCTGCGACGCGCGTCTGGCCATTTCGGTCGAATCCTCGCCGGGAAACTGCGTGGCCAGGTCCAGTATGGTGTGATAGGAATTGCCCGGCGTGGCACGCTGATACTGTCGGAGTTTGACCCAGGCAGATTCCAGCAAGCAGGCCCGCCACGAGACGATCCAAAGTTCGTCGTCGGGGGCGACCAGGGTGTTCTCCAAAACGTGTTGATCGATCGAGGTCAGGCGCTTCTTTCGATAATGATCGATCACCGCATTGCGGACCGCCACGCGCAGAAAGTCGCGAAAGCGGCCCCGCGTTATCTGCCGTTCCGAGAAGCCACGGTGCATGACTGCCGCCAAGAAACTTTGGGTGACGTCGTCGGTATCTTGCTCTCCTTTGAGCAGTCGATGAATGGTTTCCCGAATGGCGGGGGCATAGTGCAGGACAAAGGTCGTGGGATCGGCGACCATCGACCAATGTGTCGAGATGTGTTCCAGCAGCGATTTTTCCAGACCGGGTTGTTGACTCACGGCGTTTCCACTGGTTCCACTTGCTCGTCCTCGCCGGCGATCTCCGCCAGGGGAGCGGCCTTTTTGGCCGCTGGCAACCGTTTCGGTCCCATGGGACGCGACGGCCGCTTGGCGTCGGACAGGTAATTCGCCGCCTTGTCGAGCAGCAACTCGGTGCGCGGCGTGGGGGGGGAAAACCGATCGAGTGGTAGCCGAGCCAGCAGGACCTCGCCTGTGGAAGTGCCCAGCGCCAACTGGTCGCCGTGCGTGGAAAATCGCAAGGCGGTGATCGCGTTGCGGGAACCGATCGAGAATGGATGACGCCGCCCCGAGTCGATGTCGAATAGCGTGACCCGGCCCGACTCCTCGCCGATGGCCAGCAAGCGCCGGTTCGGCGAGAACTCCATCACCAACGGCGCCAGGTCACCTTGGGCCAGCACTGTGGTCCGGGTAATGCGACTTGTCGTCGCACCCAGCACCACCCTGCCACGCCGGGTGGCATAGGCAAACTCGCAGCGGGTATGGGCAAACGCAAAGGCGAACACCTGATCGTCGGTGTCTATCCGCTTGGAACTACCCGGAAACTTCAGGCTGCGCACCGTGACCACGCCATTGCCGCTGGTGGCAGCTACCGTCCCCTGTGCGGCGGAATGACGCACCGTGTGTACCAGCACCAACCCCGCGCTGATGGGCCCCTGGTCGATCAGTTTTCGATCGTCCGACAATTCCCACAGATTCCAGCCGGTGTCGCCCCCTGTTAGAAACGTCTTTCCGTCCGCAGCCACATCGATCGAACGCACGGAACCATGCGGCTGTGGCGCCCGAGCGACAATCTGACCTGTCGCCAGGTTCCAGAGTACCAGCTCCGACGCATTGCCGCCGGTCAACGCCAGGTTGAGTTGGGGAAAATATCCCAAGGCAAGCAGCTTCGAGCGGGGGGGCTCGTTCTCGACGAATCGACGGATTGGGGATTGCTGGGCCTCGATATTCCAAATGGCCAGCGCGCCGCCGCTGCCCACCGCGATGATGGCGTGACCGCCGGAGTCGAACTCGAGATCAGTCAACCTGCCGCGATGCTTGCCCAGGACTGCCAGCGCAGGAAAACGTTCGGCCAATTCGCCAGCAGATGCGGCTTGGGAAACGGCCGCCGAGACTGTTGCCGCCGCGCTGTTCGCAGAGGCTGCGCCGCCGGGCAGCACAGCGCCGCCGGGATTAGCCGCCTTGTCAGACGCCGGGTTCGCAGTCGTTAACCGGTCGCTTGGCGGCCCTGGCCGTCCTACAGACCCTGCGCGCCACATCGGCACACCCAGGCTGGCCACCGCGACCGCGGCCATGGCTGCGGCAAAAAGCGAGCCAGCGACCGCTTGTTTCCGCCGCGCAGGCGGCGCCACGGGAAGCACCCCCAGGCGTTCGCCGTTTCCATCCAACACGCCATGCAGCGCCGCGGCCAGTGCCTCGGCGTGGGGAAACCGATGGGCCGGGTTCTTGGCCATCGCACGGCCAATAATCTCGTCGCAAGTGGTGGGAATTTCTCCGTCAAGTGAATCCAATCGCGGTGGAGGACTCGAGCAATGTGCAAACATGACCCCCAGCGGCGAGTCGGATTGAAACGGCGCGCGACCCGACAACAACGCGTAATAGGTCGCCCCGAGGGAATAGATGTCAGTACACTCGTCGAGTGGTTCGGCCCGACACTGCTCGGGGCTCATGAAACTGGGTGTGCCCAGCGGCTTGCCTACCAGGGAGGTGTCGAGCCCGCCCGCATGCGTCAGTTTGACCAGGCCAAAGTCTCCCAGCTTGGCACGCCCCTGGCGCGTCAGCAGCAAGTTGCCCGGCTTGATGTCTCGGTGCAGCATGCCTGCCTGATGCACGCTGGCCACAGCCTGGCAGGCGTCGAGCATCCAAGCCGTCGCCTCTCGCCAGGGAATGGGACCCCGGTTGTCGATCGCTTGTTGCGCGCTGCCGCCCTGCATCCACTCCATGGCGATGTAGGGCATGCGCTCCACTTCGTCGACGTCGTATACCGCGACAATCTGCGGATGATTGAGCTGCGCTGCCGACCTCGCCTCGAGCAGGAAGCGGTCGCGATCCTGGCGCCGGCGGTTGCCGCTCGTATCGAGTACCTTGAGTGCTACCGTGCGTTCGAGCACGGTGTCTTGCGCCAGGTAGACCGAGCCACAGGCGCCCGTGCCCAGCACGCGAAGCAACTGGAACTTGCCAAATGGGGACGGCAAGTTCGATTCGAAATCGCCAGCGGCAGTACTCAACGGCGGGCTCGCTGGGTTGGCGTCGGTCATCGGGTCGACCTCGCCGAAACTCGGTCGGCACTTACGCGGAAGACGGTGTGGCCACACTCGACGTTCTGCACCAATTCGCTCGTGCGCGGTGTCACCAAGTTATCGTCTGCGTGCGCGCCACGGCAACCAGCGCCACCCCGGCCGAAGCGTCGCTCTAGCCCGCCAGCGGCAGGCACGTGGTTTCCATAATACCATGGCTGATTGAGCCCGCGGCAAGGCACTTCCAGCCAGCCTCGTGGCCCCCTGGAGTGGGTGTGTC
>CAYSXM010000547.1:0-3900 GCA_964434905.1 uncultured Pirellulales bacterium
TCGAGCAAGGACGAACCGGGTGCCACGCCGGTCGACGTCGAACTAGAACTGCGTCGGGTTGTGCCGGTGATCACGGCGCTTTGCCGGCAGACCAACGTGCCGGTTTCGATCGATACCTCGAAGGCACTGGTAGCGCAAGCGGCTCTCGAGGCGGGTGCCCAGATCATCAACGACGTGACCGCCCTCGGGGGCGACGCGACCATGCCAGACGTGGCACGTCGCTGGGGCGCCGGCGTCTGTGCCATGCACATGCAGGGCACACCGCGGACCATGCAACTCGATCCGCGCTATGACAACGTGCTGGTCGAGGTTGCGCAGTTCCTCTCCGCGCGCATCGCGGCACTGCTCCATTCCGGCCTCGAGGCGGCAGCCATCGCGATCGATCCGGGCATCGGGTTTGGAAAAACGCATGCGCACAATCTGGCGCTGCTGGCGGAGGTGGGCCAATTGCACCGGCTGGGCTATCCGCTGCTCGTGGGGCACTCGCGCAAAGGGTTTGTTGCCAAACTGTTGGCAGACGTCGGCCTGGCCGACAAACAGGTCGACCGAACATGGGGCACTCTGGGGGTGTCGTTGGCCCTGGCCCGGCAGGGTGTGCAGGTGCTGCGTGTGCACGACGTAGGGCCCACCCGGCAGGCCCTGGCGCTGTTCGAGGCCTCGGGCGGGTTGGGCTGTTAACGCCTGCCACGGAGGGAGGGCTTCGCTGCGGCGGCACGGGCTTTAAAATCGCGTGAATTAGTCGCTGCGACGAGCGGTTTCGCGCACGGTCCGGCGTTGACTCAAGCTATGGTTTTCCAGATACTTGCGCGCCGTCAGGGGTGTCAAAATCAGCTAGTCTTGGCGAGCCTGAGACGACGCCCGGACCCCGGCCACGCCCGGTGGAAAACACGAATAAGGCGAGATCATGGCAGTCGGCGAGCACCACGACTTGGCAGCGTATTGCCTGGCCGTGGCGGAACGCGCCCAGGCAGCCAGTATCGCGCTGGCCGGTTTTCGCGGCGAGCAGAAAAACAACTATTTGCTGGCAGCCGCGAGACAACTGCGCGCCTGCCGCGACGCGATTCTCGCGGCGAACGCGATCGACGTGGCTGCTGCGCGGCAGTTGGGGCTAACAGCCGCCGAAGTCGATCGTCTGACGCTGTCCCAGCCCCGGCTCGAGGCGGTGTCCGCGGCAGTCGAGCAGGTGGCCACGTTGGCCGACCCGGTCGGCGAAGTGATTGAGGGTTCGGTTCGCCCCAACGGTTTGGAAGTCAGCAAGGTCCGCGTGCCGCTGGGGGTAGTGTTTTTCATTTACGAATCGCGCCCCAACGTGACGGTCGATGCGGCGGCGTTGTGCGTCAAGAGCGGCAACGCCGTGATCTTGCGCGGGGGTAAGGAAGCGGCCCATTCCAACCGAGCGTTGCTCGACGCACTCGACGCGGCGGCAGGCGAAGCGGAGCTGCCGCGCGAGTCGGTGCAATTGGTTTCGACGACCGATCGCGCCGCGGTGGGTCATTTTTTGGCATTGCCGCAATACATCACCGTGGCCATTCCTCGCGGGGGCGAGGGTCTGATTCGCCGCGTGGCCGCCGAGGCCCAGATGCCGGTCATGAAGCACTTCGACGGCAATTGCCATGTGTACGTGGATCGCGCCGCCGATCCCGACATGGCTGAACAAATTACGGTCAATTCCAAGTGCCAGCGGCTGGGAGTGTGCAACGCTGCCGAGTCGCTGCTCGTGCATCGCGACGTGGCCGACCTGCTGGTTCCGCGACTGGCCCAGGCCCTGCAGTCGCGGGGCATCGAATTGCGCGGCGACGAAGGCTTTGCGCGCCGCGCAGCAGGCATTGTACCGGCGACCGAGGCCGACCACCGGACCGAGTTCCTAGGCCCGATCATGTCGTGCAAAGTGGTCGACTCGCTCGACGAGGCGATTTTACACATCAACCGCCACGGGTCGCGACACACCGACGCGATCGTGACGTCCGATCTGGACGCCGCGCGATCGTTTGTCGCACGCGTCGACAGCGCGGCCGTGATGGTCAACGCCAGTACCCGCTTCAACGACGGGGGCGAACTGGGGCTGGGGGCCGAAATCGGTATCAGTACCGACAAGTTCCACGCTCGCGGGCCGTGCGGCCTGCGCGAACTGACAACGTACAAGTGGGTGGTCTACGGCAGGGGGCAATTGCGGCAGTAAACAGCGGTTCCTAAGGGCTGGCAGCAGGGATTCCTCGTGGCGCGCGGGTGCCACTGGCTTTGCCAGTGCTGTGGGGCGTATTGGTAAATACGCGAGCCAGAGGCCGGCATGCCGGTCGCGACGGGCCGGGTAACATCGAGAGTATGGTCGGAGGACAGGATGTCAAGCGACGCGCTCAGCCAGACGGAAGTGGAAAATCTGCTCAAGACGATGGACGGGGGACCACGTCCCGCGCCACCGCCTCGCCGAGCCTCGGCGCCGGCCGCCGCCGCCCCGTCGCGCCCGCGCGAAAAGATTACCATCTACGACTTCAAACGTCCCGAACGCGTAGGCAAGGAGCAGATGCGGGCGTTGCAAACGCTGCACGAAGGGTTCGGACGCAACTTTGGCGCCGCGCTGTCGGCCCTGTTGCGAAGCATGGTGGAAGTCAAGCTGACCAGTGTCGATCAATTGACCTATAGCGAGTTCGTGTTCAGCCTGGAAAACCCCACCTGTTTCAATCTGCTCAAGGCGGAACCGCTGGAAGGCAGTCTGATTCTCGACATCAACCCCTCGATTCTCTTTCCGATCATCGACCGGCTGCTCGGTGGCGGCAAGGAGCAAATGCCCACCGCCCGCCGCCCGTTGACCGAGATCGAGCTGCGGCTCGTCTCGCGAATCACGCGACTGTTCCTCGACGAAATGCGCCGCGCCTGGGAAAACGTCTTGGATTTGAAGTTGGAAGTGATGCGGGTTGAAAGCAACCCTCAGTTGGCTCAGATTGTGCCGCCGAACGAGGTGGTGGTGTTGATCAGCTTCGAGCTGACGCTGGGCGACTTGCGGGGCATGATGAATCTTTGCATACCCTACAACTCGATCGAGCGCATCAGCAGCAAGCTCACCAGCAATAGCTGGGTGACCTACGGCCGGCACCAGGCCACGCCGGAAACCATCGGGCGCATCAGCCGCGACATCGAGGGCGCGCTGGTCGAAATGGTGGTGACCCTGGCCGAAACCACCATTCGCACGCGCGACCTGGTTCAGTTGCGGGTGGGCGACGTGATCGCCACCGACCACGACGTGCGCCGCCCGCTGGTGGTCAGTGTCGAGGGGGTGCCGAAGTTCCAAGCCCGGGCGGGGGCGTTCAAGGGACAAAAGGCCATCGAGGTGCACGACTACGTCGTGCCCGGGCCGAATACGCGTTCCTAGCCGGGACTTGCCGGTAGGGGCGAATTGACAGCCTCCCGGACGCGCGGCAATAAAGAGGTGGCTAAAATTAAGGTGGCGGCAGGCAAACGGTCTGGTTTCAATTCTCGTTCCCGCCGCCTGCACGATTGAAGACAGAGTGACGACCCCTGTGCAACCTTCCGGCATGCCGCACGCCACGCGCCGTCGTCTGGCTTCGCACGACGGATCGGTCATGGTGCGTCGCGTGTTTTCGGTGCTGCTAGCGATTGCCTCTGCCGTGTTCTTGTTTTGCGATCTGGCCTTCGATCGACTGCCGATGTTTCCGCTGCTGATTCTAGGCCGCGATTGGCTGCTGGTGGCCGGGGCTACTTTGGCGGGTCTGGCCGTGGCGGCGCGCTGGCTGCCGGCTGCTTGGAGCCTGTTAGCCACGACGCTGATCTATGCGTTTCTGGTGCTGTTCAGCGCGGCGGGCTACGCACTGGGTCTTGAAAAACAATTGGTGTTCAACGTGCCCATTCAAGAGCACCCCGCCTATGGCCACGTGGGGCAACCGG
>CAYSXM010000548.1:0-3900 GCA_964434905.1 uncultured Pirellulales bacterium
GTTTCTGGGCCTAACGCTGGAGTGCGCGCGCTGCCACGATCACAAGTTCGATCCGCTGACGCAGCGCGACTTCTATCGCCTGGCCGCGTTCTTCGCCAATATCGACGAACACGGTCTGTATTCGCATTTCACCGAGACGGCACCCACGCCTGCTCTGCCGCTGTTTGCCGATGACCAGCAGGCCCGCTTGGCCAATCTACAGCGCGAAATCCAGGCGCAAGAGGCCAAGCTCGCAGCGCTGGTCGAGGCAGTTCGCGCGGCGCCCCTCGCGACCGACCCGGCGCCGCCGGTCGCAGCACCGATTCCCAGCGCCACGTTTCCATTCGAGGACCTTGTCCCGGCGGGCGACTATGGCCCCGTGCCCGGCCACACCGGCCAGGCGGTCGGTTTCGGCGGCGA
Organism: uncultured Pirellulales bacterium; assembly: GCA_964434905.1. Classification (GTDB taxonomy): domain Bacteria; phylum Planctomycetota; class Planctomycetia; order Pirellulales; family CAYNRE01; genus CAYSXM01. The sequence continues at coordinate 400 of CAYSXM010000548.1, forward strand.
CGACGCCTTGGTGCTCAAGGACGTCGGCGCGTTCGACCGCGCCAGCCCGTTGTCGTTCGCACTGTGGATTCAACCTGGCGCGCACCGGGCGCGAGAAATTGTGTTGCATCGCTCCGTGGCAGCCGAGGACGCCGGGTATCGTGGCTACCAGTTGGTGCTCGACCAGGGGCACGCCGCCTTCTCGCTGATTCACTTCTGGCCAGGCAATGCCCTGCGCGTGCAGACCCAGGCCGTGGTTCCCGTGGGCCAGTGGACGCACCTGGTCGTGACCTACGACGGCAGCAGCCGCGCCGCGGGCGTGCGCATCTATGTCGACGGTTTTTCGGCCGAGCTCGAGGTGCTGCACGACACACTCTCTCGCGATATCGTCTATCGCAGCGCGCTGGGCGATTCTGGAACGCCCTCGCTGTCGCTGGGCGCCCGCTTTCGCGATGTCGGTTTTCGCGGCGGCGCGATCGACGACCTGTTGGTGTTCGATCGCCAACTTTCCAGTATCGAAGTCGCGCTGTTAGCGGGGCGTGAACCCCCCACCGATCGCCAGGCCCGGCTCGATCACGAGCTGCCACGCGACCATGCGGAGTATCGCGCCGCCCTGGCCGAACTCGACAAGCTGCGGCAGCAAGAAAACGAGTTGGCCACGAGCGTGCGCCAGATCATGGTGCTCGAGGAATTGCCCCAGCCCCGCCCCACCCACGTGCTGCGCCGAGGTGCCTACGATGCGCCGGGCGAGCTGGTCGCTGCCGGCACCCCGGAAAGCCTGCCCCCCATCGACCCGCAACTGCCCGCCAACCGCCTGGCCTTGGCCCGCTGGATGATCGACCAGCGCCACCCCTTGGTCAGCCGAGTCGCCGTCAACCGGCTGTGGCAGCAGTTTTTCGGGCGCGGGCTAGTGGTCACGTCGTCCGATTTTGGTAGCCAAGGGCAGCCCCCCTCGCACCCGGAGTTGCTCGATTGGTTGGCCCGCGACTTTCTTGATCATGGCTGGAATGTCAAACGGCTGTGCCGCCAGATGGTGTTGTCGGCTACCTATCGGCAGTCGAGCACGCCCGCCGATCGCCAGGCCTACAACATCGATCCCGACAATCGCCGGCTGGCACGCGGTCCACGGCATCGGCTCAGCGCCGAACAAATTCGCGACAACGCGCTGGCGGCCAGTGGTTTGTTGGTCGCGCAGGTGGGTGGCCCCAGCGTGTATCCCTACCAGCCGGCGGGGCTGTGGGAAGAGGCGGGCACAGGCAAGTCGTACACGCCATCGCAAGGGCCGGCGTTGTACCGCCGCAGCCTGTACACCTTCTGGCGACGCACCGCACCACCGCCCACGATGGTCACGTTCGATGCGCCCAGTCGCGAAGTCTGCACCGCGCGCCGCGAGCGCACCGCGACGCCGCTCCAGGCGTTGGCCCTGCTGAACGATCCCCAGTTTGTCGAGGCCGCCCGCGCGTTGGCCGAGCGGTTGCTGCACGAACCAACTGCCGATCTGCCTGCGCGCATTCGGACCGCGTTCCGCCTGCTCACCAGCCGTAGCCCCAGCGCCGAGGAATTGTGCATTCTGGAACAGTTGTACCGCGAACAATACCAGGCGTTCGAGCAAGCCTCGGACCAGGCGCTGGCACTGTTGGCGGTGGGCGAATCGCCGCGTGACCAGACCCTCAACCCTGCCGAGCATGCCGCGCTGCTGGCGCTGGTCGAGGCGCTGCTCAGCCACGATGAAAGCGTGACCAAACGATGAGCCGCTCTGGGTTTACCAATCGATCGGGGCGCGCCCCACAGGCCGGGCCAGCCGTTTCTCGTCGGGCGCTTTTGGCACGCTGCGGCATGGGCTTGGGCAGCTTGGCCTTGGCAGACCTGCTAGCTACCGACCAGCGTGCGACTGCTGCGGCGGACCGTCTGGGCACGCCCGGCGCGTTGGCCGCCCCGCATCACCCTCCGCGTGCCCAGCGCGTGATCTACCTGTTTCAAAGCGGCGGACCATCGCAACTAGAAACGTTCGATTACAAACCATTGCTGAACGAGATGCAGGGGCAGCCCTTGCCCGATTCCGTGCGCCAGGGCCAACGCCTGACCGGTATGTCGGGCAATCAGGCCACGTTGCCGTTGGCCGGTTCGCACTTCAAGTTCGCGCGGCACGGGCAGGCCGGCACCTGGGTCAGCGAGCTCTTGCCGCACACCGCGCGCGTGGCCGACGAACTGGCCGTGGTCCGCTCGCTATACACCGAGGCCATCAATCACGACCCCGCCATCACACTGCTGCAAACCGGCCAGCAAATTGCCGGGCGTCCCAGCATCGGCGCTTGGCTCGCCTATGGCCTGGGTAGCGACAACGACAACCTGCCCGCCTTTGTCGTGTTGATCACCAAGGGCAAGGCCGATCAACCGCTCTACTCGCGGCTATGGGGGACCGGGTTCTTACCCTCGCGCTATCAAGGCGTGCAGTTTCGCTCGGGCAAAGACCCCGTGCTGCACCTGAACAACCCGCCCGGTGTCAGCGCCGCGTCGCGCCGTCTGCTGCTCGACCGGCTGCGCGAACTGCACGCGCTGGAATATGCCGCTACGGCCGATGCGGAAATTGAAGCCCGCATCGCGCAATACGAAATGGCCTTCCGCATGCAATCCAGCGTGCCCGACGTGACCGATCTTTCCGCAGAGCCGAAACATGTGCTCGATCTATATGGCCCCGACGTCACCCGGCCGGGCACTTTTGCCGCGAATTGCCTGCTGGCGCGCCGCCTGGCCGAGCGCCAGGTAAAGTTCATTCAGCTTTACCACCAGGGTTGGGATCAGCACGGCGGCCTGCCGCGTGGCATTCGTACCCAGTGCCAGGAAACCGATCAACCGGCTGCGGGATTACTGGTCGATCTCAAGCAGCGCGGCCTGTTGGAAGATACGCTGGTGGTCTGGGGAGGCGAGTTCGGCCGGACCAACTATTCCCAAGGCAAACTTACCGCCGACGACTATGGCCGAGATCATCATCCCCGCTGCTTCTCGATGAGGTTGGCCCGGGGTGGCCTTCGAGGCGGAACCGTGCACGGCGAAACCTGCCCCCTGGGATACAACATCGTGTCGGGCGGTGTCCACGTGCGCGACCTGCACGCCACGCTGTTGCACCTGCTGGGCATCGACCACGAGCGGCTCACCTATCCGTTCCAGGGTCTCGACGCACGCCTGACCGGCGTGGAACCCAGCCGCGTGGTCAGCGAGATTTTGCTCTAGCAGGCCGCGAGGCACGGCTCCGCACGGCTCGCAACACAACGACCTACGTTGCTATTTTGCCATCGCGTCCCTGCGACGACGCAGGCGCGTCGAATTCTTGGCCACGCGGCTAGCCGGTCTCCCTGGCCACACGGCGGTCCCCCCGGCCGTGGGTGCTTCTGGGTTCGCGCCTCAAGAAATCCAAAAAAAGTCTCCTCTGAGCGTCACAACTGGCACGCCCAATCGTCTATCCATTGGCAATGGCCACGGTGCGCAACCGCATAGCCCGCTGCCTGGTCGTGAACAGCCTTT
>CAYSXM010000549.1:0-3883 GCA_964434905.1 uncultured Pirellulales bacterium
AAGGCGGCACCGGCTTCGGCCTCGAACCGCCGCATTTTTCGCGATTGATAGGCCATGAACCGGCGGCGCAGCCGGCCGGGGTCGGTCAGCGCGTGGCGGTGAAAGATCTCGGCCTCGACATTGTGCTGGAACAGCACCTTGGGGGGGCCGGTTAGCCCGATCGCGTTGCGGGCCATTTGCACGAAATCGCAAATCACCAAGTCGATTTGTTCGCCGCGCAGAATCTGTTCGGCGCGCCGCCGCAGCGCGGGGTCGTAATCCTTGTCGACGTTGAAGGGATAATGCGAAAAGAAATTCATGGCCAGATCGCGAAAGAACGCCAGGCTTTCCTTGGGGGTCTCGCGCCAAGGAAACGTTTCGAGCCGCAGCCCCAGCGCCTGCATTTGGTCGACGTAGGCCTCTTCGCCCGCCTGCAAATTGCAAAGGTAGATCACTTCGTGCCAGCGGCAGAGGTGCCTGAGGATATTCAAGGTGCGCGTCTTGCCGCCGTTGTCGGTGGGAAACAAGATACGCTTTTGCAGGAACAGGATTTTCACCCGCTGCCTCGCTTGACGGCCGCCAGCCGCTCTTGAAAAAACGCCATCAATTGTCGCGCCACACCCGCCCAGCCGTCGCCCCGCAGGTGGGCCGCGATGGCCTGCCGATCCCAGCCGCGATCCAAGGCACGGCCCAGTGCCAGACCCAGCGCGGCCGCGTTATCGACCGGCACCAGGTAGCCATTTTCGTCGTCGCGCACGTAGCGTGCATTGTCGCCCACGGGGGTGGTAACCACCGGCAGCCCCGAGGCCAGGGCCTCGAGCACCGCGTTGCAACACCCCTCGCGAAACGTGGCCAACGCAAACACATCGGCCGCTTGCAACCAGGTGGCCACCTGGTCGGGCGGCACCGCGCCGGGCAAGAGCACCGCGTCGGCCAGCCCCAGTTCCTGGGTCAGCCGCGCCAACTGGCCGGGGTAGCCCGGTTCGTGTGCCGCGGCGCCCAGCACTGCTAGCCGCGCGCGGGGATGCCGGGCGCGCAGCGCAGCCAGCGCGCGAATGGCCAGGTGATGGCCCTTGCCGGCCAGCAGCAAGCCCACGCTGACCACCAGCGGGCCGTCGACCTCGATTCCCAGCGACCGCCGCGCCGCGGCGAAATCGCCGGGGTGAAATAGTTCGTCGTCCACCGCGTTGGGAATGACTCGCACCCGTTCGGCGGGCACTCCGTGCTCCTTGGCCACCTCGGCCAGCGAGTGGCTCACCGCGACCAGGCCCGTGGCCTGTTGCAGTGCCCAGGCGAGTCGCGGGCCGATGCGTGGCTTGCGCAGGTAGACACTTTCCAGCCCCCGCAGCGTGATGAAGACGGGCACGCGCAGTCGCTGGGCGAGGTAGACCGATCCTAGCCCCTCGGGATAGCCGAAATGTGCGTCGATCAGGTCGAGCTGGCCGCAGTCGTGCCAGGCCGAGAGCTGGGGCCACAGGGCTCGCTCGAGCCAGCGCGCGTCCCAGCGCTTGAACACACCTGGCAGATAGAACATGGGCTGTCGCTGCCAGACGACGGGCGAGCCGGGGTGGGCCGCGGTGCGCCAGCCGGCGGGCAGCGGGCGCACGAGTGGAAACCAGGGTACCGGTTGAATCAGGCGCACTTCGGCCAGCGCGGCCAGGGCTTCCAAACGTCTGCGGACAAACACGCCGTGCGTGGGCATCCAAGCGCTCGGATAGTTCTTGCAGACACTGGCGATGCGCAAGGTTCCCGCGGCGCGCGCCCGCCCGGGAGCGACCGCGTTGGAGCGCGGTTCGAGCTTCTCGGCGGCGGGAAGTTGGCCGGGGTCGGTCATGTGCGGTATGGCTCCAGGGTAACCAGCATAACCCTGTTTTCGGCGGGGGGCGCGTCCGTTGCACGCCCTCGGTGCGAGGGGGGGGTCGGGCGGCGCCCGCACAATCGCTACCAGTCGACCATCCGAGGTTGGCAGCCGGAGGCTCGCGCCGGGCATGTGCAGCGGCCGGCGTTGAAGCGGCCGCGCTGCTGATGCGGCCGGCCGTGGCGGGGCGAACTATCGCTTGGCGCGCGACTTTTTCTGCTGACGCGCGAGTTGGGCCGAGGCGTCGCGCTGGGCGCGGACAGAGATCAAGCACCACTCAAGGTCGGCCTGGCTTTTGTGGGCCCAGGCATCGAGTTGGGCCAGTTGCTCCAAGGCTTTTTTATCGTGCAGGGTCCAGTCGTCCAACCCAGCCTCGCGACAGGTGTGAGCCCAGGCGCGGACCTGGCTGGCCAGGTCGAAAAAACGCAGCGCCAGTTGGTCCAGGCGGTCGGGCGAATAGGGAGTAAGTGTCATGGGGAGCACCAGCACAGGGTCCTGCGGCCGGGTCGTGCAGAGCGAACCAGCGAGAACTGCCCTTTGAAGGGACGCGGGGCTAGGGGTTACCGACCGGAAGCCAGGGGCAGTCGGCCAGTCGTCTGAAATGGTCTGCCTGCTAATGGTACCCGCGCGCAAAACAACGCACAATATTTTGACTAAAATATTGTTTGAAATTGTGCCATCTTGGCGCTAGGATGCCTGGCGTTGCCGAGAGGCCACGCCGCGAGCTGGCAGGCTGCGACGGGGCGAATGAAGTGGAAAAAAGGCGGTATTGTAGCCATGATCCTTGGCGCATGGTGGGTTTGGTGACCGATTCGGACGGCAAAAATGGCAGCGGGTGACACGGTGAAAATGTGACCATAAAAATGTACAAAACTAGGAGTTGAACGCAATGACGGGCGAACGGTGGCGGCGGGGGTTCCGCGGGGGCGACGAAGCGACGGGGGGTGCGAGTGCGCGCGATTCGGCCCGGATTTCGCGGCCGAGCGACCGGCCAGCGGAATGGGGGCGTGCGGGGGCGGGCGCCGACCCTCGGCCACCGGCCGAGCGGCGTCGACCATCGCGGCGCGACTGGCGCGACGTGTTGGATGCGTTCGAGACGGATGACGAAGTGGACGGAGTCGACTGGGAGGACTTGCCTGGCAGACGAGGGCGGAGACGGCACGTCGACGAGCGCGGCGGCGGCGCGGAGGGCGAGGAATAGGTTGGCCAACGGTGTAGCGTGCTCGAGGTGGTGGCGATGGGGGAGGGACTAGCGATGATTCATCCGGCGTTGATCGACGAGGTGCGGAGATTACTGGCTGAGGGGCGGTTATCGCAACGGGAAATAGCGCGGCAGACGCAGGTCAGCCGGGGAACGGTGAGTTTGATTTCGCGGGGTCGGCGGCCTGACTACGACACGCGCGAGGCAGAATTGGATGACTGGCCGACGCGGCGGGGGCCCATGGTGCGGTGTCCGGGATGTGGTGGCTGGGTGCAGGCGCCGTGCCGGCTGTGCCGAGTGCGGGGGCTGAAGCACGTGGAGCGCGAGCGGCGCCGGGTGGTGAGCGAAGCCTTGAACGACCGGGAACTGGTGCGCGGCTGGTCGAACCCGCGAGGAGGTTAGCTGGGGTGCCGAAGGGGCGCCGTGGCGCGCGGAGGATGGTACCATGCTGCCGGCTGGCGCTGAGCAGACTACCGGCGCGGGGAGCAGGCAGGCCGAGCGGCGAGGTGGAGTTTTTTTGCCACCGAGCGCGCGGGCGCGAACCAAAGGGAGCCGAACATGAGCGCGGTACGGGTGCTGGTGGGGACGCGGAAGGGGGCGTTTATACTCACGGCAGATGGAGCCCGCGCGCGGTGGGATGTGCGAGGGCCGTTGTTCGCGGGTTGGGAGGTGTATCACGTGCAGGGATCGCCGTCCGATCCGAGGCGGCTGTATGCGTCGCAATCGACGGGCTGGTTTGGGCAATTGATTCAGCGTTCGAACGATGGGGGCGAGACGTGGGAGCCAGTGGGGAACAAGTTTGTTTATGAAGGCGAGCCGGGGACGCACCTATGGTACGACGGGAC
>CAYSXM010000550.1:0-3879 GCA_964434905.1 uncultured Pirellulales bacterium
AATCTCGCGAAATTCACTTAGCGCTAGCCGACAGCCAAACGTCGAAGAATTTGGGATTTTTTCAAACGATCACTCTAACCCCCCAGTGGCAAGATTTGCAGTTCGAGTACCTGGCACAGCAAGACGTGCCCCGCGCCACGCTGCGGCTGGAACTTGGTAAAGAGGCAATACCAGTCGAATTGGAAGGCATGCAACTGCTCGAAGGCTACCAGGAACATTCGCCAGACGAGACTGCGGAAATGGTCGCGCATTGCGTGACCTATCACACAAATAGCCTGGGCCTGCGTGGACCTGAATCGCCCCCCAATCCGCCCGAGAAAACACTCCGGATTCTCTGCCTGGGCGACTCATTCACTTTTGGAATCGGGGTCGGCGATGGGCAGGAGTTTCCGGTCCAAATCGCACGCATTCTAGAGGCCCGCAGCGCCGACAACCCCCATGGCCCGCGGTTCGAGGCGCTGAATCTGGGCGTGAGCGGTTTTAGCACCCGAGAAGAACGGTTGGCCTACCAAGAGTTGGGTTCGAAGCTCGAGCCACAAGTGGTTCTGCTAACCATGGTTAGTAACGACGACACATCCTACCTCGATGACGTCGAACGGGGGGCCGTACGGATCGGGCGTGAAAACCACCCCGCCGTGGGTGCGTGGGGCATGTTCGAGCGATTTCGAGAGAGCCGACGAGGGACCGACTTTTCAGGCTCGATCGCCGAATTGAAACAGCTCGACAGCCTGTGTCGAGCGCACGGGGCCCGGCTGGCAGTGGCGATTTTTCGCTTGTATCCGCACGCCAACGAGTGGCTGGCGCTGGTGGACCAAGTCCGCGCCGGTTTGGCCGACACGTCGATCCCCTGGATCGACCTGGGCGACGCGTTGCTCGACGGCCACACGCCCGACGACTTGCGGGTCCACCGCATTGACGGCCACCCCAGCGCACTGGCACATCGTCTGGCAGCGGAAGCGATGGTCAGGTTTCTTAACCGCGAGCAACTGTTGGCACTGCCAGGCCTGAACGGTGGTCCGACCACCGCAAGCGAACCCCGCGTCGACGTTCGCGCCCGCGGCGCCGAATGAAGCCTGCGCGGCACGGCACGCGTCGGCCGTGATCGCACGATTGTGAAGCTCTCCGCCGCGCGCAAGTGCGCACGCGGCAAGGGGTTTTTTCTTGACATCGACTCTCACTGGCGAGTACGATTTGACGTCAGCGGGCAGAACTTGCGCGCGGTGCGAAGCTCAGGGGATTCTCGCCGCCAGGTTTGGGTGCGCCCGACGGGAGATGGCGCGCGCTGTTTCTGCGTTGGTCTGGTGGCAATCTGGTCAGTTGCATTGCTCCAGTCGCTGTGTACAAGTCAGCAGCGTTCAATGCGCACGGGCCAGAGGCATTATTAGATTAGCGTATTTTTCGGGGGAACTGGTGTGTTCGGTCGTGCGAACCCACGCCGCAAACGTGGCACTTTCGCCAGTGCTTTGAACGGTTGTGGCGTCAAGTTGCGCGGCCGGGGTGTACAGCAACAGGAAAGGTATTAATCCATGCAACGAGTGGGAAGCGCGTCTCGCGGACTAAGTCTGCGGCTGGCGGCAATTGTCGTTAGCAGCGTCGCACTGGTCTCCGACGCGTCCGCCGCGTTGGTAACCGCGCCGGTAACTTTCGGCGGAGCCGGCAACACTTTTGGGGCCACTTTGGGAATCTCCGGTTCATTGACCGGAGACGGCATCGGCACGGTGTTCCCTGCTCCAAATCAGCTCGCTATCGACGTCCCCAGCCAGACCGTGCCCATTCTACTGTCGTCCGGCGGTTCGATGAACACGGTTCCTTCTGGTAGTGCCACGGTAGGCTTCGACGATGTCACCCTGGCCACTCAGACCATTAGTGGCCTGGATGTCAACTTGTTCAACGGTTTCACACTGAACTATGGCTTCCAGCAGATCACGCTCAATGGCACCGCGGTCACCGGCGGCCAAACAGTTCCCTTGCAGGTGCTGTCGACGATTACCGGCACCATCACCAACCTGCGGTTCGTGCAAGACGCTGGCGCGCAGATCGTTGGCGGTGAATTGGCGGGACGAATCACGGCCGATCTTACGGCCAATTTGGGCCTGCGGTTCAAGCTCGGTTTTTTAACCCTGCCCGTGAATATTGATCCGTTGGCGTTCAACATCGACGAGCCGCTGACCATACCGGCGAATTTGGCGATCACCGACAACGAACCAGCGGCTGCGTTTCCGCACGATGCGCTGGTAAAAATGATGGGTAGCGTCGCTTCGTTGACCATTCCAGTGAACCTGGCCGATCCGTTTATCATCGACGAACCCGCTCCACTGGAAGCACACGTAACGGGTAGTTTTGCCTTGAACATTAACATCGCCTTGAACAACCTGGGCTACATGCTCCAGGGGATTGTGCCTGACGTGATTGTGGAGGACACCGGCTGCGTGCTGGTGGGCGACGCGAACAACGATGGCTCGGTCGGAGCCGCGGACTACGCGATTTGGGCGGCTCAGTTCGGCCAATCGGGTGCAGCCTTGGCGGCCGACTTCGATCACAACGGTTCGGTCGGCGCCGGCGACTACGCGCTGTGGGCGGCCAACTTTGGCAATACCTGTCCGGCGGGTGCCGGTTCCTCGGTTCCTGAACCGTCGACCCTGGCTCTGGCGGGCGTGGCGCTGCTCGTGGGCCTAGTGGTACGTCGCAAGCGCAGCAGCAAGTAACCCTTCCCCGGCCTACCTGTGGCTGCAGGGTAACTGTGCCTCCAGGATAACTTTGGCGATGGGCCAGGCGGGAAATTGAACTGGGCTCCTGGGGGGACCACGCGGTGGCCCCCAGGGGCCGCTTGTTTTGTATGCACCCAAATCGGCTCCACCACTAATTAGGGTGGGTAGGACTTCGGACGCCTCGATAATGGACACTTCAAAGTACCGTATCGAGAGTCAGACAGCAGGCGACTCCAGGATCGCGGAAAATTTTTCCGAGTTTTTGTTGACACGAGGTTCCGCAACCGGTAATCTTGACACAGTGTGACGAGCTTTGCAGGGCCCGATATGTTTTGGGCGCGGGGTTCGATCACGACGAAAACGCTACAATAAAGGCCGCTACTGAGAACCAGACTGAGCCAACCAAAAAAATCAACGGGAAAGCCTTGGTTTGTATCCGTTGTTTGGTTGCTGGTTCCATTCATTTCGCGGCCCGTCGATCGCCCCGGCATTTAGCCGGAAGTTCACCTAGGCGAGCGACTCCCGAAAGCAAACGTTGACAGAGCACGTTACTTTGTCTTCGGTGTGAATCGGCATCCTGGGTTGGTCAGCAAGTCCTAGGTACCGTCTCTACGCGGTGACCTGCGACATGTCTGATCTGGTTGGTCAACCTCGGGCGGATCCTTCCGCATCCAACGAGGCTGACTGGCAAACGCGAACCCCAGCAACCAACGACGAGCAAGGTGTCACATCTGACACCGCCAGGCGACAAACCCGTTCGAGATAGATCGAGTTTGTTTGAGGAAAATGGGGATTTCTGAACATCTGGACCTGACTGCTCGCAGAGGATTACTCACGATGAAACGCATTTTGACAGTGTTTGCGATCTTGGCTTCGGCGTCGGTTGCTTCAGCCGATCCGATCTGGAAGTTCGACCAGACGATCGTCGGCGACAAACTGATCGGCGTGGTGGCGTCGGTGAACTTGAATGACAGCTTGAGCGGCCCGGCCGCCTTGATTGTCACCTTCCAGGGTGCCTTGCTGCAGAACGAAGCTCTGAGCGAAGACGGGAACGCTCAAATTGATCAGAGTTCGGGTGGCTCGGGTGTGGGTGCTATCCGCACCGACACGTCGGCCTTGTTCGGCTACGACAAGGTGTTCGATAGCTGGTTCTTCTTCGGCACCGGCACCA
>CAYSXM010000551.1:0-3857 GCA_964434905.1 uncultured Pirellulales bacterium
CCTGGGACCTGAAGCCATCGGCCCCCGCCGAAGTGCGTGGCGAGTTCCAGCCCATTGCCACGTGCGTACCGGGCATCGAAATTTCGGAACATTTTCCACGCCTGGCGACGCGGACCGACAAACTGGCCATCGTGCGTTCGATGACCCATTCGAATGTGGATCACACGACGAGCACGCATTACTTGCTCACGGGCCAGCCGCCGCCGCCGACGAACGATTTGCGACACGACTGGCCCAGCTTGGGTGCGGTGTTGGCGCGGATTGGTCGCGGACGTGACCCGTTGCCACCGTTCGTGCAAATGCGCCCTAAGTTGCCGGGCGACGTGCCACGGTTTGTCGAACAAAGCCACGGTCAGTTCGCCGGCTGGTTGGGCCAGGCCTTCGATCCACTGACCATCGACGCGGATCCCAACCGCGAGGACTACCGGGTCGGTGATTTTATTTCACCGCCCGAGGTGCCCCCGGCGCGGCTCGACCAGCGGCGCCGCCTATGGACCGCGCTCGATGGGCAATCACCAGGGGGCGGCAACGACCCTGCCTGGAAGGTCGCCGGTCGGCACTATCATCGTGCGTTCGATCTATTGAACTCGGCCACCGGCCAAGCGGCGTTCTCGCTGAACGAAGAACCGCCTGAGGTGCGCGCGCGTTACGGCCTGAACCCGCACGGGCAATCGGTGCTGCAAGCGCGCCGCCTGGTCGAGCGCGGCGTGCCGTTAGTGACGGTGTTCTGGCCCAACGACGGGATTAAAAACGTCAGCGTGTATTGGGACACGCACAGCCGCAACTTTGTCGATTTGCGCGACCGATTGATGCCGCCGGCCGATCAGGCATTTTCCGCGTTGCTAGACGACCTTTCTGAACGCGGTCTGCTCGACGAAACACTGGTGGTCTGGACAGGAGAATTCGGCCGCACTCCCAAGATCGGCCAGCGCAATAGCGACGCCGGCGCAGGGCGCGACGGTCGCGACCACTGGCCCGGCTGCTTCACCACCGTGTTGGCTGGCGGGGGAATTCAAGGGGGCCAGGTCTATGGTCAATCGGACCGCTGGGCCGCTTACCCCGATGCCGACCCCGTGGCGCCCGTCGATCTGATGGCCACGGTACACCACCTGCTGGGCATTGAACCGCACCTGGCCCTGCCCGACTCGCAAGGTCGACCGTTGGTGGTCTGCCCCGGCGCGCCGTTGGCGCGGCTGTTCAGCTAGCAGTCCGTTGGTTTCTTCAACGTGCTGCTAGGCGGTCGCTGCGGCGCGGGCGGCCAGTTCGGCCTCGACCAGCGCGGCCAGGTCGGCATGCATGCGGAAATATTGTCGACCGCTGTCGGCTGGCTGGGGCCAGGCGGGCGGCAACTGGCCAGTGGCCAGCGCGTATTGCAGCACCTGGCCCAAGAGTGCCATCTGGGATTCGTCGACGCGCTGCCGCAACTCGGCAATGCTGCGTGCCGTTTGCGTATCGACCCGGCCGAGTGCCAACACCGCGCCGGTGTCGATGCCGGCATCGATGAGATGCACGGTGGGCCCAACCGGCGCCCGCTCCCAGGCGGCCCATTCGGCCACATTCATTCCGCGATAGTGGGGCAGTTGCCCCATGTGTGCGTTGAGTGTTCCCAAACGTGGAATGGCCAGCACGCCCGCTCGCAAAATGCCAGCCCCGGCATGAATGGCCAGGTCGGGGCCCAGCGAGCGCACCGCCGCGACGGCTTCTTCCGAGGCAAGCGGTCCGGTCTCGATGAACCGAATGCCCATGCGCCGGCAATACGCCGCGGCATCTAAAACAGGCGCCCCGTGGGACTCCATTGCCCCGGTTGTCTCTGCCATTCCCGAGGCTCGTGTGGGTGTCGGATGTTGAGGAGCCAGAAGGCGCGCTCCTAAAGCACGCAAGCGCCTCCCCATGCGATCCACCACGTTCTCGCTGGCAGAGTTTTCCAAAACCACCGCCGTGGGACGAAACCCCCAGGCCTTCCAGGCTTCAAGAAACTTGGCCAGTTTCCTGGAGCCCGGTTTGGTGTAGAGCACCACCGACAGTTCGGCGCGCTGGCTCGAAACCGGCGCCGGCGGTAATGCCGCGGCAGGGCGGTCGGCGTATTCCGGCAGCACCTGCGGAGCGCGCCGTGGCAGCGCCGCCAGGATCCGCTCCTTGGCCAGCAGCGCGTCGATAAAAAACTTGGCCGACCAGTTGGGCACTGTCAGGTGAATGTAGTCGCCCCACACCGGGTCGGAGCCCGGTATGCCACCTCGCAATGCGGGGTTGGCACTGGTCATGGGTTGGGCCAGCTCGACCAGGTCGATCGCCTTGAACGCCGCGCTGACCAGCCGCGCATCGCCACGCAGTTCGTACAGTCGCAGCCAAATGAGCGCCATCTGTGCATTGCCCGTCAGACAGGCGTACGAAGCCTGAGGGCGCCAGCGGTGATCGAGCACGCCCGGCAGATGGCGCGAAAGTTCGAGTCGCCGCGCGATGGCCGTGGCCGCGCGTGCGACGGCGTCGATCCCTACTTCAAGGCTGGCGATTTCAGAAGTCACCAGCAGCCCCCACAGCGTGTAGGCAATGGTGTGCGTGTAAGCTCGGCGGTTGGCTTGTTGCTGTTCGGTAAACCCACACAGTTCGATCCAGCCGGAATCGGCATCCTGTTGTGCCAGGCACCAGCGCGCGTGCCGCGCCGCGGCGTCCACAAAGGTCGGCTCGTCGAGCTGCTGCCCGCACTCCGCCAGCCAGCATGAGGCATGGGCGCTATAGGTGTTGGGGCGGTCGTAATAAACGTGTCGCCGCCAGGCCCCATCGGCATCTTGCACCGAGACCAGCCACTCTGCCGCGCGCCGCGCTGCCTGTACCACCCGCGGTTCGCCTGTGTGGACTGCCCAGTGAGTCAGTCCATTGAGAATTTGCCCGGTATTGAACACCGAGGGAATGCTGCGGTTCGCGGCCACTTCACCGCCGGGAAAGGCGCCGCTGTCGAGCTGCACGCCCAACAGGAAATCGATCGCACGTTGGGCGCGCTCCAGAAACCGCTCGTCGCCCGTTCGCCTGGCCAGCGCCAACAGCGTGGGAACGATGTAACCCGTCGTCTCGGGATACGACGAGGTCCAACCGCGGTCCATGCGATAGCGGCCGGCGAAACCGCCATCGGTTTGTGAATCTTGGCAGCGCACCAGCCACTCGGTCGCCGCGCCCAGATGCGCCTCGTCGGAATAGCCCGACCGCTCGTCCAGAGGGCGCCGGGCACATTGCTCGATCAGCAGCCGCGCATGCCCCGATTTCCATGGTCGGGCATTTACCAGGCGGCGTTTCCAATCGGCTCGCGAAGGGTCGCTCATGAATGATTCCGGGCCCCAGATTCCACGCCGCACAAGCCCGGAGCATACCAGGGAAATCGTAATAAACCGTGTGCGGATCTTCCGCAGGCCAACCAGCGTAAGCGGACCAACCACGGAACTTGGGGTAGGTACCGAAACGCTGAATTCTCCGCGCCACGGGGCACTTTCCTGCCATTTTACGTGCCGGCAAACATTCCTGCCAGCCAACTTCGACGTGGCCCCTTGCAGCCGTGCAGCGCATGGGGGCTGCCAGGCAACGTGCGTGTGCCCGGCCATTGCCTTGGCCGGCTGGGCGGCTATTCCGGCAAGGGCTGGCCACGTGTTTCCGGCGCGAAGGGCAACGCCAACAACCCCAACAAGAATACCGAGCACATGGTAACGCCCGCGTAGCGCATCGGCTCGGGGAAGTCGGCATAGATCGTGCGGATCAGTGTTCCCAGCGTCACCGGTCCCAAGGCCGCGATGAACCGGCCCACGTTGTAGCAAAACGATGTTCCGGTGCTACGGAGCCGCGTGGGGAACAGTTCGGGAAAATAAATCGCA
>CAYSXM010000552.1:0-3854 GCA_964434905.1 uncultured Pirellulales bacterium
TGTTCCAGACTTCGCACCAGGCGCGACGTTGAATCGCCGCTGGCCGATGCGGCACTCTCGGCCACTTCTGACCAGCCGGGACCCGCGGTGCAGTCCACCTCGAGGCCCTCGCTGCGGCGCACTTCTAGTCGCCGTCGGCGCAATTGCCCACCAACCCAGCGCGGAAGTGCCACCAGGTAACCGCCGCTTGGCTCCGCTTCGAGAGTTCCTGAAATGGTCCAGCGTTGTGCACCCGGCGGCGCCATTCCGGCCAGTATTCGCAAGGGTTGTCCCGGCGACCACTGCCAACGTGCCGGTCCAGTGGCCGGTTCGGGTTGTGTTGCCACCTGGGTCACTGTGGTGCGCGCAGGAAAATCCCACGTCGCATCGAACCCGCCGTTACCTCCACCTTCCAGGTCCACCTGCAGCCGATAGCGCGCCGACTCGCGGCCGACCTCGACCACCATTTCGGCCGCGCCGACGTCGTTGGTGCCGTGCGGCAGTGCCAGAAACACCAGTTGAGAGTCCGTCCGCGTGGCGTCGAAAACCCTGACCAGGTGTCCCAGGTCGGCCCCCTGCCAGTCGGCGACGAATTCCGTGTTGGCCCGCGTATCGGCTGGCGTATCGAGCCACTCGGTCGCCAGCGCAGGATCGCAATCCACCCCCCACCAACGCCGGTCCGGCTGCCAGCCCACGGTGGCGACGATTGGAAATTCCTTCCAGCCCCAGCCTGTTGCATCTGGCAATTGCCACCGACATTCCACTATCAAGTCGCCCGTCGCATCGGCCGGTAACTTCCAACCCACATCGCCGCGGGCAGAGCGCTCTGTGGGAACCGTCCAGGGTTGGCCGTTGGCCGTCGCCGACACGCACTGCCAACCCGCGGGTGCCCGCCACCACAGCCAGTCGCCGGCACGTCGTGGATCGTGATAAACGAGCCGGCCCTCGAGCGCTACGGAGTGCGGCGCGAGGTTCAATCTCCAGCGGGCGTCGTGATGGCTCCTGGTTTGCTCAGCATCGGCCACGGGGCGAATTAGAAATGTTCCTGCCGCGTCGAGTGCGGCCTGCCAGGGGCTGCCGGCGCGAACCAAACGATAGGTACCTGCACCGCAATCGATCTCGAAATCGACGGGTGTCGCAGCGACTTCGACGGCTGCGCGCGGAGCCCAAGGTGTCTTGACATCGAACGGGGACGCTACCGAAATCGCCACGCCTCGCCGCCTTCCCTGAAGCGCCAGCCGACCGACTCCGGCCTGCGGAATGTTGATCAGAATCTGTTCCCGCTCGGCATCCCAATCGACATCCAGCGATCTGCCGTTCCATTGGGCGCTGGTCAGATCCCAGCGGTCGCGCTGGTTGCCAATTACCAGCGCCAATGGACGACCAGGGTCGAATACGCGCACGTCGCACCAGGTAACCAGTTCACCGCACTCTAGCTGCTCGGCCGAGCCTTCGGCCTGGCGCAAGGTGACAACGTGCCGCACGTCTTCCACCAACCAGGCAGGCCCGGAAGTTGCTTGTACCCGCGCCGCCGAGCGCAGCGCCCTCCAGAAATTTTCGGGAACCATGTATGGGTCGCCCGACGGTTTCCGGTCGGCATCGATCGGTATGAAGACGTTGGCCACCGGCACCGAGGCTTCCTCGGCGGGCGTTGCCCCCGCCGACAGGACTGCACCCCACACCAGACAGCGGCCCGTGCCACGCGCTAGCCGCGGTAGCACCTTTTGTGCGTCCTGCCGCCAGCCACTTCGCTCCCACCAGCCAGGTACCAAGACACCCGCCAGCCAGCCCCAGGCGCAGGCCGCGCCACAGGGCGCCCAGTCCAGCGGCAGCCAGATGGCCGCAGCGGCGCCCAGACCCGCCCAGGCCACGCCCCAGGGCCGCCAGCGGCTTTGCCAAAACACACTCGCAGTGACCAGCGCGCAGAGCGATGCCGCCAGGCCAATGAAATTCCGACTGACCAGCGCCACCTGTCCCGTTTCATCATCTGCCAAACGCGCCGCCAATTGCCAGGCCGACAGCCAATCGCCCGAGGCGCGCAGAACTTGCGACGCGGCCCAGCGATCGCCCGGGCCGGCCTCACCATCGAAGACCGCGAGCGGGCGCTTGTCCACGGAGCGCGTCGACCAGGGTTGCCACGGCCACAGGCCTGGCTGACCACCCGCCGACAGCGTCGCGAACCAGCGGCGCGAAATCGAGTCGTCCAATGCGCGGCGAGCCGCCCCGGCAGAACCTAGGCCCAGCGCTAGCGACTTGGGCAACCATACCAGCGAGAACTGCTCGACCACCGGCGCCTCAATGCGTACTTCGGGTACGGTGCGCGCTGTCCAACCGCGCCAGGGAGATTCCAGAATTCGAAACTCGATCTGGGCCCCCACCCAGCGCTGTCGCGTGGGCAAGCGCAAGCAGACGAGCGGCGTTTCGGGCGCTGGTACCGCCCCCTTGCCATCGACTTCTCCGCTTAGCCACTGTGCCGACCGCGGCAGAGAAATTGTTAACGTCTCGGCATCCCGGTTCTCAATCCACAGACGCAACCGATACTCGGCCGATGGTCCCTGGTTCCAACGGCAATCGAGCCTGGCCTGGTGCACCATCAGACTGGCAGGCGCCGCAGCGGGACGGCGCTCGAACTCCAACCGCGGCAGCGCTGGTTCGCTCCACCACCCCGCTTCTGAACGCCACGCTGCCAAGGGCTTCTCACCGTTCCGCTCGGCCGCGCCCGGTGCCTCGCCCACGAGTCCAGAAGTTTGCCATTGCCAGCCCTCGCTGGCTCGAGCATGAAATGCTAGTCGGGCGGTGGTCAGATGCCCCGGCACGTTGGGCAAGCCGACGCGCCAGGCATTACCGCGCGTCGACTCGCGCGACGCGATCGCTTCGATGCGCCCCGGTTCGCCCGAGGTGACACGTACTTCCCACAGCTCTGCCGAGTCAGGAAATCCGGCCGTTCGGCACTGGGCCTCGTCCCAGCGGCGCGCCGAAAGCGGATGGCCCTCGGCATCGACCCACCGCCACGGTTCGGCGCGCGGCGGATTGAATCGCGCCACCAGCGCCAACGGCCCGGCAGCGGTAGAAATAAATCGATGTTGTTCGACAAACATACGCGGTTCCACGCGCAATTCGCTGGCGATGTCCCACGCGGCCGTGGCCCGCGCGTCGACCACGCGAAACGTCGCCGTATCATCGGCCGAGGAACCGCGTGCCAACCAGTTGGGTACCTCGGGTTCGATCAAATGTCGCAGCGGTTCTTCCAAGTCGGCCGCGCCCAGCCGCGCGGAGTGCGCATCGTGCTCGGCGCGCAATTCTAGGTTTGGGCCTGGCCGTACACCCCACAGTTCGTCTCGCGGCATGCCGGGTTCGGGCTCGACCATGCGTAACTCTTTCGCGGTCACCGCGGCGGCAAGCGCATCGCGTTCCAGCCGGCCCCGCACCACCAAGCTCAGCGTTTGATTTGGCGCCATGGGCTGCGCAAGTTGCACATCGATCCGACCGCGATTGTCGGCTGCCATGTGGACTCGCCAACTCGTCAGCGCTTCGGCAGGCGTGGCCATGACCTCGTCGATCAACCAGTCACGCCCCACGGCCAATCGCAACGAGCGCCCAGGCGCACTCAGGGCTCGCAAGTCGCCGCACCACCGGCCCCGTACTGCGCCGAGGCCCAACTCCAAGCTGGTGGCCGCCGACACATTCCAGGTGCCCGTTTCCGCCTCCATTTCGATCGAGACCTCCCCCTCGGGCGCCAGCATTTCCAGCCGAGCGAAGTCGCCTGGCGATTCCCCTGCCGTGGGCGTCAGTTCGGTCAACACCGCCGCGTGAGGCAGGACACGCGCCAACACCCAGGGACGATGCACTACCAACTCGATCGATCCGCCTCCCCA
>CAYSXM010000553.1:0-3847 GCA_964434905.1 uncultured Pirellulales bacterium
TGAATGTCTTCGCGGCTTTGCGTCTTGGCGTTGTTTTCTTCAACTGGCCGTTTGGGGCAACGCTACGGAATCAGGCCTTGGCCTGACGAGACCTCTGCCCGACGAGACTGCGGCCTGACGAGACCTATCTTCTTCATTCACCATCAACCTGTGCCATCGAATCCACCCGCTTTGGGTGCCACTGGCTCTGCCAGTGCTCTGGGGTCGGGTGCCGCGGACTTTGCCAGTGCGAGGCCCCGCGTCTGTGACCCCGAGCTAATACGTCTACCTGTACGGTACACAATTACTGTTGGCGCTGGGTCCCATTTTGGCGCCACTGGTAGCGACATTGCGAAGACGCAATTTGCCGTTCGATTCGGAGTGACCGCACGGCACTGCTTTGTCGTCACAACGGCGTGTGCAAACTAGAACGTCGAATGCGGTCGAAAAACGTCGCCCCCCCGGCAGTACAACTGGACACTTAGTTTCCGCGGCGACTACCCACCAATCAGGGTGGACTGCTGTCAGCGCCGTCAAAACGAGACAGTTGGGCGCGGAAACACGAATTTGCCCGAGAATCATGGCGGTTCCTGCGCGTGCCGCCGCGCTACACGGTCTCCGCATGTCTGGAGTGGACCGGATTATATTCGGCGACCGCGCAACAGAAAACTTGCGCGACGAACTGACGATTCAACTGATCCAAAGCAGCCGCCATTTGTTTGACATTTCATGGCAGACCGTATTACCCTCGCTAATGAGGCAGGGTCGGCTCTATTCGCGTTAGCGATGCCGCCCGCCTGCGTAAGGGATTTTTTTCCGAGGAGGATCCAGGCATGTGTAAGTCGACATTGGGTGCTTCATGTGGCGTTGAACGAGCGTGCCGATCGAGCGTGCGATTTGAATGCATCTACGTCAACAGCGACTATTGGAGCCGACGATGACCACGACCAGCAGTCCGATTTGGGTTGAGCCGCTCGTAGAATTCGGTCGAGAGTTTTTCAGGCCGACCCAGCCAACACCGCTTTGCGCCGCGGACCACGACCTGCAGCGCGATCGAGTTGTTGCGATTGAACGAGTGCTCAACGCGCAGTTTTCCGGAAGATTGCGTCTTCGGATCTTGCCTTCAGCGGATCCATTCTCTGCCGAGCAGGTCGTCGAGCGGTTTGTCGCGGCCGCCAAGCAATCGCCGGGCTTTGCCTGGTACATCAATGCGTTGATGGAATCGGGTAAGCTTCGCGAAATCGAGATCAAGGGCGGCCACCACGACATCGAGCGCTTGAACTCGCTCGACGGCGTGCTGACGGTGGAGGTCGTGGCCGCGAAGACCGCTAGCCCGGATCCCTGGATGCGTTACCTGCACCGGGGCACGGTCGAGTTCCTCGACGCCGTGTTGTTCACGATCGTCGAAGAGGCTGGCGAACGTGGCGACCCGCTGTACTTCGAACTGGCGCAAGAGGTCCGCCGGATTGATCGCAACCTGACGGCGGAGGAGGTCTTCGTGGCGAACGCCAAACGCTTCTGGCTTGGTGGCGCCGCCTTCACCGAGGGCTATCCGTGCACGGACCGCATCGCCGACCTGGTGGTGCGGCTGATCGGTGTGTCGACCTTATTTCGGTAGCCGAGGCAATCGACGCCGGAACGGTTTGGGCTCATAGGAGATTCCCACTTGCCCGTCTGTTGCCTGAACCAACAGCCGCGCCGCAGCGCGAACGTCCGCCGCATCGGACTCGGCATCGAGCTGTTGAAATGCACGCTGTGGATCGCCACCCTTGGAAATGAATCCGCGAATTCGGTTCTTGCTCTCCCGCATTGCTGAAAGAAACACCTCGATGCCGGCGCGCACTTTTTCCCACTCCGAACCCTCGATGCCGCCGCGCAGCTCGACGGAGATCCCCCCGTCGGATTTGGCGACAAGCGTTCCGATTTCCAGCACGAGTCGCCCAATGACTTGTGCGTCGGAAACTGGCGCTGCGGATTCGTTTTCGATTTTTGGTTCAGCCGAGTGTTTAGCGTTCATGTTGCAACTGGGTCGGAGTCTTCGCGGCGCTATCTCTACGATCGCCGAAACCTCGAACCGCGTCGATGAATCGTACGGGGGCCTGGCGACCCAACGGTCAGGGGTCCCCATCTGCTCCAGTGTAATCCGCACAAATTACCGCACACAGATCCTCCACCTATCTGGTGCGCGATCCGTGGGGGCGTGTTACCCGGTAGTCAGCATTCGGCTGGAGATGACCTAGCAAATGGGCGATTTTCGCGGCGCGCGGTGGTCGCTGCAACATATTGCTCGCCCATTCGGTAGAAACTGGCCGGTCCGCCGATCGGTCGTTCGCGGGGGGGTAGAGAGTTTCTGGTCGAATCCCAACCAGCACTCGGTTTTGCCCGTGCCACCCGAAATTGGGGTCCGACCGGTTTTATCCCGCCGCGCGCGGGGCCCCTGGCGCGTGTACGCTACCCCCGGCGCCAGGTCCAACGGATGCCCACGGCCAGTTCGTCGGCCAGTTCGCTGGATGGCTGCTGGCTATCCTCGCTGGCCCACAGTGCGTCGACTGCCAGGGCCGATAGTTGCTGGGCCGGCTGGTTCGCGGCGCTGGTTGCCGGTTCGTCGTCGGCTGCCGCGCGAACAGCGTTTCCAGCCGCGGCGCTAGGAGTCAGGTTCGCGGCCCACAGAGCGTAGTCTCCAGCCCCCACCGAGCCATTCAGGTCGAAGTCGGCCGAGAGCCCGGCACCCGACTGGCCATACTGCGCGGCCCACAGTGCATAGTCGGCGGTGCCGACGAAACCGTCGCCATTGGCGTCGCCCGCCCGATTGCCTTGCTGTTGGGTGCTCAGCCCATTCCAATCGCCCACCAGGGGAATCCAACCGGCGCCGGCGACACCGAACGAAAAAATCGCATCCGACAGGCCTTGCGCATTGGCGTTCTTCAAGAAAAACGTGCTGTTGGCCGGGTCGTAAAACCCGATGCTGTCGACGCCGTCGCTGTTCCAGTCTCCGGCCAGCGGGCGCCACACCCCATTCGTATTTCCGAAATTGAACACCACATCGGACAGCCCCTGGGCGTTGGTGTTTTTCAGAAAGAAGGTACTCGTCGAGCGGCTATAGAAACCGACCGTGTCGCGACCGTCGCCGTTCCAATCGCCCACGATCGGCAACCAACTGGGGCCGCCGGGGCCGAAGTTGAAAATCGTGTCGGACAGGCCCTGCGCGTTGACGTTCTTGAGAAAGAACCTGGCGTTGGTTGGGTCGTAGAACCCAACCGAGTCGCTGCCGTTTTGATACCAGTCGCCCACCAAGGGGACCCAGCCCGAGTTGCTGACTCCGAAAGAAAACACCAGGTCGGAAACCCCTTGGGCGTTGGCGTTCTTCAAAAAGAAGGTGCTGTTGGCCGGGTCGTAGAACCCGACCGAGTCGGTGCCGTCTCCGTTCCAATCGCCAACCAGCGGAACCCAGCCGGCACCCGATCGACCAAAGGGAAATACCGCGTCGGACAGGCCCTGCGACAAGCTGTTGCGTAGGAAGAACTGGCTGCCGGCCGGATCGTAGAAACCAACGGTGTCTTGTCGCAAACTGGTCGCGGCCGGCGCGATCACCATCTGGAAAGTCTGCGGCGGCGAGGTGTCGATTCCGCCGTTGGCAGTGCCCCCATTGTCTTGTAGCCGCACGGTGATCAGGGCGGTGCCCGATGCCCCCGACGCCACGGTGAAGGTGAGCGTCCCGGTGGGGGAAATGGCGGGCGCGGTCGAAAACAGCGCCGGCAGATCGGCCGAGACCAAAAACGTCAGCACCTGGCCCACTTCGCCCGGGCTGCCCGCCGACGGGTTACTGGCCCAATTGGAAATGGTTTGAGGTCCGGCGCCGGCGGTGGTG
>CAYSXM010000554.1:0-3845 GCA_964434905.1 uncultured Pirellulales bacterium
AGCTCGATTTCACGCTCTACGGGGGCGACTGCGTGGCGTTGGTCGGCCCCAACGGCAGCGGCAAAAGCACCCTGCTGGAAGTATTGGCCACGCTGTTGCGGCCCACCGCGGGCCGGCTCGACTGGCCTGGCTTGCGGCGACCGGGTCGCGTGGGTTGGGTACCGCAAAACCCCGACTTGCTGCTTTTTTCTCCTACCGTCCGCCAAGAGTTGGCCTCTGGATTGCGTAGGACGGGGGAAGCGGCCGCAGCCGCGCAGCAGCGTGTGCAACACCTGGCCGAACAACTGGCGCTGGCCGGCTGCCTAGATGAGCCTCCCCAGTCGTTGAGCCAAGGCGAGCGATTGCGAGTCGCTCTGGCGGCAGTGGTTGCGCCGGGCCCTGGCGTGCTATTGCTCGACGAGCCCACCACCGGCCAAGACCCCTGGCAGGCGGGAGCCATCTTTTCCTGGTTGCGCGACGAGTTGTGCCAACCCGAGGGACCCAAGGCGGTGATTTTTTCGACACACGATTTGCGTGTCGCGCTGCGGTGGGCCAATCGGATCTGGGTGCTGGCCAAGGGGCAGCTTCATGCGGAAGAAACCCCGCGGTCACTGGTATCCGACTCGAGTACGATCGAGGCGGGGGGCCTGGAGTTGCCAGCGGTTTGGGAGCTGCGCCGCAGATTGGCGAAGCGTGGGTGGGTTTCTCGGGCAATCGAGCGAGAGCTGGGCCTGTGAGCAACCACCTGGAACCGATCGGCGTGCGAGACCATGGCTGGTTGGGCCAGTTGGATCCACGTTTGAAATTGGCCTGGCTGGCTTGGGTGTCTTGGCACTGCGTCTGGCTGGTCGCACCCGAGTCGTTGGCGGTGCTGGCCGGACTTTGCGCGCTAGCGGCGTCGGGCCTGCGCCTGCCCTGGCGCGCCACGCTCGTGTTGGTGTTGGCCGTGGTACTAGCGGCTTGGAGCACGTTGTTGAGCCAGGCGATGTTTTATGCTGGGACGCCGCGCACTGCTTGGCTAACCGTGGTGCCAGAGGGCCATTGGCATCGCTGGTCGTGGAGCGGCCTGCACCTGTATCGCGAAGGCGCCTGGTACGGAATGACGCAATCGACTCGGTTCATTGCCTTAACCTTGGCGGGCTTCACCATGGCCTGGTCGACCAGCCCCGCGCGGCTAATGGCCGCGCTGGCTGCCTGCCGTGTGCCAACCTGGCTGAGTTTCATGGTCTCGAGTGCCTTGGGGTTTTTGCCACAACTGGCAAGTGCATGGCGCACGGTTCATGCCGCACGGCGCCTGCGCCGCGCCGACGATGGGTCCTGCGAAACCTGGCGGCAACTGACCGCGGTGCCCGAGCTATTGTTGCCAGTTCTGGCCGTAGCGTTGCGCCGCGCGGAAACGCTGTCGGCAGCCGTCTCTTCGCGTGGGTTCGACCCGACCCAGCCGCGCACCACGTTTCCGCCTTTACAATTCCGCGGCGCCGAACGGTTTGCGTTGTGGCTCTTGGGAGGCAGCGCAGCCGTCGTCGTCGGCATGAAAATCGTGACGGCACTTCACCAATACGGCAGGTGGTCCTGCCCGGCCCTGGGAGACATTTACACTGCGACCACTCGGTGGCTGTAGTGTCGAAGGGTGCCACCGGCTTTGCCCAGTGCTCAGGGGCGTATTGGTGAATACATGAATCGGGGCCGAATGCGGTTTGACGCAAGAGACGCGGCACGTCCATCTCTGCAGCAGGAGGCTCAGGAATCGTTCGGGGTAAGCAGCGTGAGCAGCGGATGGCGACGTCTCAATCGGCGTTTTGCCAGCCAGCCCAGCGGCACGCCCATTAACCCCACCGAAATCAGATTCGGCAGTTTGTCGATGACCGCCAGCCCCCGAGCGGTCACGGACGTACGGTGCAAGTCGAGACGGCGCAAGCTCGGCAAACAAGTCAAACAGGCCAGGCCATCGTCGGTGATACCGGAATCGGACAGGTCGAGCCAGTGCATCGCGACAAGTAGCGAGGGATCGTTTGTCAACCAACGAAGGCTAGCATCGTCGACAGCCAAGCCGTTCCAGGCAATGACGCTGATGGATTCCAGTAGTTGCGCGAAATCCTCTCCGATCTCGTCCCGCAACCAGGCAACCGATTCGACTTCCAGCCGCGCGCCCCGCTGCCGCAGTTGTGTGCAGAATTGCTCGAGCAGCAGGTATCGTTCCACGGTGCCCGCCAGCCAGCGTGTGCGACCTGAGTGAAACTCTGCATATTGCAGTGATTGCTCGAAGGCATGTTGCAGTGCGGCAAACTCGGCTGGACTGCCTCCCTTGTCGGGGTGCAGGTGCTTGGCTCGTTCTAGATAAGCCTGCTTGACGTCGGCCACTGTGCAAGGCCAGAGCACTCCCAGCACGGCCAGAAACTTGGGACGCCGGGCCCGCGTGCGTTCTGGTGCCTCGTCGCTTTGCAAGCGGGGTTCCATCAGAGGAAATTCTCATTCCTGTCGATGTGGACTGTACCGGCAGGCCAACGAAGGCTTGCTTGGCAGTTTATCGGGCGAGCCTATCTTCGTCACGAACGCGAACTATCGCCAGGCTGACGAAGCGTCCGCCGAGATACCCGACTGAAGGCGCTGAGAAGCGGGCTCGCGTGGGCGCGGAATTGGAACCCTGAGAAACCAAAAGCGCCACGGCCAGGAAACTCGGCGGCTTGCCACAGGGTAGTACCCAAAGTGCTTGGCGCCGTGCAAACCGGTGGGACCAATTTGACGCACACCGCGGCCATGACTTGTGATGGAAACCAGCGACCACAGTAAGACGAAACCTAGCACTTAAGGAACAACAATCGATGACCATTGCACGTTGGCTTTTGGCGCTCGTCATGATGTTAGGAGCCGTAAGGTCGTTCGCGGCGGCAGCGCCGGCCAAACCATTGGCCATTGTCGGCACGGCCTTGATCGACGTGGAATCTGGCCTGGTGCTCCAAGACCAGACGGTCACGGTGCGCGACGGCCTGATCGAAAGCCTCGGCGACCGCGAAGCGGTGCAGGTGCCGTCGGACGTGGAACAGGTCGATGGTTCAGGCAAATTCCTGATACCTGGGTTGTGGGACATGCACGTGCATTTCGCCAGCCCCGACTATGCGCCTATGTTCGTCGCCAATGGCGTGGTGGGTGTCCGCGACATGCACGCACACATCCCGTTCATGCTGCTGCCGCTGCGAGGGGCCGTGGCCGAAGGAAAGAAAATTGGGCCCCGCATTCTGACGCCCATCAGCATGATCGATGGCGGGGTTCCGATGTGGTCCGGCACGCTTTCCGCGGCCAACGCGGAACAGGGCCGCAAGGCAGTGCAAACGCTCAAGGCCAGCGGAGCCGACTTCATCAAGGTCTATTCCGGGCTGGAGAAGGATGCCTTCGAGGCGATTTGCGATGAAGCCCAAAAGGTCGGCCTGGCGGTGGTGGGGCATGTGCCCGAAACGGTCGGCTTGCTCGAAGCCGCGGCCGCCGGCATGCGCGGCATGGACCACCTGTTCGGCGTATTGACCGCTACCTCGGACAACGAAGCGGCGCTGCGCGCCGAGTTAGTGACGTCGATCCGCGGCGTGAACGCCAAGACGTTTTACCCGCTCATGATTCGCTCGCAGATCCAAGCGCTCGCCAGCCATAACGCCACCCGGGCCGCCACCCTCTATGCGGGCCTGGCCAAGCGCAACGTCTTTCAGTGCCCGACGCTGACGGTACACCGCATGTTCGCGAACCTAACCGACACATCGTTCACCAGCGACCCCCGACAACGGTATACACCCGCGTTGATTAGCAACAATTGGGCGGGGGCCATGGCCTGGATGGAGCCCATCGCGCGGAACACGAGTGACCAGCGCCGGTTGTAC
>CAYSXM010000555.1:0-3839 GCA_964434905.1 uncultured Pirellulales bacterium
CAGGAACCACGGCCTCCAGGGAATTTTGCCACACCCAATCTGGCGAACCCCACAGCAAATTCCGGAGTCCAAATTTCCGCACGCCCGCCAACCAACGATTGCACGCCCACGTGGCGGAATCGGGCGACCAAGCTAGAGAAACTGCGGAAGTCTTGCCCGCTGACCAAAGCCGCCCCCATTCCAACAGGGAACGCACCCCACTCCAACAGGGCACTCAGCCTCAGTAGCTTCCGTCTGGCAGTTTAGCCGGACGGCACCCAGTGTCAAGAAAAAAGTTGACCTGGAAAACAGAGCGTAACTACTAAAACAGCAACAGGTTAGCCAGCAAACCTTCCACGCCAAAACCGGGCGCGCGCGTCCGGCTGGCCGCGAAGTTCTATTGCGGCCTTACCGATCGCGAGGGCGATTTGTGAATTTTCGCACAAATACCCCTGCTAACGGTCGAATTCTTCGGAGCGCTGCTACTAGAAGCTCCCTGCGATGTCTCGGCTCGGGTGCCATGCTGGGCTGGCCCAGAAATGGACTCGTGTAACCGGCTCATGAAGTGCGAAGGCCCGCGGGTTGAACGCAGGATTTGCTGCAAAGGGAACTGCAGAGTCGAATGCGAGGGGGTCAGGAAGCTAGTTTCGGCCGACGAAAGTTTGGTTGAATGCAGTGCGTGTTGACCGAAAAAGGTTCCAGACCCCGACTTTGTAGTTCTCCTAGAGCCACCGTTGGTCCTACTTGGCCCCCCCGGTCGATAGACTATCCGCCGCCCACCAGCGGGCTGGCTATTTGGTTGGCCAACGGTCCCGGCGCCACGTGCATGCCAACCACGCCTGCCAGGCCTCCTGCCGCAGGAGCACTGTGAGGGGGCCGCGAGGGGACCGCAACCAGGTCGTGTTCCAGTGCCCACCGCAACAGCATCACCGCGTTGGACACGCCGGCTTTGCGCATGGCTTTTTCCAGCGTCCGATCGACGGTCGATTCGCTGCGCCCCAGTTGGCCGGCAATTTGGTGGACAGTCAACCCATCGCAGCGCAAGACCACCACTTCGCGCTCTCGCGACGTTAGCTCTCGCATCGCTCAACATCCAATTGGTGAGCTGTGTGTACCCGCCTCCACAAAGTTCCCGGCCCAATGTATTCTTCGTCGGCAGTCTGAAAACTCGTGAGGTAGAATGCGCAGATGGTTGTTCGCAGGGTGTTCGCCCAACGGCACTTAGATCGAACTTAGATCGAAACCGAAGTTTCGATTCTCCGAGCTTCGTCTCAGTTTCCGATGGCCAGTGTGGCAGCGCTTCGGAAACCCGCAGCACCCCGAAAGCGCAAGCGGAGCAAATACTCGCCGATTGACATACTCTCTCTGGGGGTGGGGTAGCGACTCCACCCGTTGAAATAGAAAAATGCACGCCAGATTGTACACCCTTCCTAGATCACCAACCCCCCGGCTGCGAAGGTGAACCAGAAGGCCAGGCCGCTGTGTCCCCAGCGGACCACCAGAACGGAGTGACCACACAGATGGCTCGCTTGGCAGTCAACATCGACCACGTCGCCACGGTGCGCCAAGCACGCGGCGGGCCAGACCCCGACCCTGTGTGGGCGGCCGCTTTGGCTCAACTTGGTGGTGCCGACGGCATTACCGTACACCTTCGCGAGGATCGCCGGCATATCCAAGATCGCGACCTGCGCTTACTTCGCGAAACGGTCACGGTCAGGCTCAATCTGGAAATGGCCTGTACCGACGAAATGGTCGCCATAGCCCGCGCCAACCGACCCGAACTAGTGACGCTGGTGCCGGAGCGCCGGGAAGAAGTCACCACCGAGGGGGGGCTTGACGTGGCGGTGCACCGTCTGCGCGTGCTTGACTCCGTGCGCCAACTCAAGGACCTGGGTCTGGAAGTCAGCCTGTTTATTGATCCCACTCCCCGGCAAATCGAGTTGGCTCGGGAAGTGGGCGCCGACGCCGTGGAACTTCACACCGGGGCCTATGCCTTGGCCGCGGAGGCACAACGCAACTCGCACCTAGAGGCGCTCGAAACGGCCGCCAAGCTGGCCCAACAATTGGGCTTGGTGCTGCATGCGGGCCACGGCCTGAACTACCACAATGTCTCGCCCGTTGCCCGCCTGGTCTCGGCAGGCGATTTGAACATAGGGCACAGCATCGTCGCACGTGCGCTGTGGGTAGGGCTGCCCGAAGCGGTGCGGCAGATGAAACAGTTGGTGTGCGTTTGAAGGGCGCGGCACTTGAATGCGAGGGGGTCAGGAACCTGTTTTCGGTTGACTGCAGTTAGTTGAATGCCGAGCCTGCTGACCGAAAAAGGTTCCAGACCCCGACTTTGCAGTTCGCGTGGCGCGGAGCACAAATCCGCTCGCCTGGGGCGGGTTTGGCCCCCTGTGCGCGACCCCCTGGCGGGCCGTATCATGCCTCGCTCGGTGCACGCCTGGGGTGAACCCAGGGGAACCGCCCCCGCCCACTCGGTCCACCGGATTGTGTTCACCCTGCGCCCCTGCACACCCCATTGCCGAACGAGATCGGATCCATGACGACCAAAGGCGAAGCGTTCGCGGGCTTGTCGGTGGCGCTCACCACGCCCTTTCGCGATGGCAGTGTGGATTTCGCAGCGCTGGCTCGCCAGGTTGAATTCCAGGTGCAAGCGGGCACCTGCTGTGTCTGCCCGGTGGGCACCACCGGCGAATCGCCTACGCTGACCCACGACGAACACGACCGCGTGATTGCCACCGTGGTCGAAGCGGCCGCCGGGCGGATCAAGGTCATGGCCGGTACGGGTTCGAATTCCACGAGCGAGGCCCTGCGGCTCACCAAATTTGCCGCACGGGCTGGCGCCGACGCCGCGCTGGTCGTGGCGCCTTACTACAACAAGCCGACCCAAGAGGGCTTTTACCAGCACTTCAAAGCCTTGGCCGAAGCGGTCGAGGTGCCGATTTGCGTCTACAACATTCCCGGCCGTACCGGCAAGAACATGGAGCCGGAAACCATCGCCCGGCTGGGCGAGTTGGAGCGCATCACCATGGTCAAAGAGGCCACGGGCTCGATGGATCAGGCCTCGCAGATCCTGGCGCTTTCGAACCTTACCGTGCTCAGCGGCGACGACAGCCTGACGCTTCCCTTGCTGTCGATCGGCGCGCGGGGCGTGATCTCGGTGGTGGGCAATATTGTGCCCGCCGACATGCTCGCGCTAGTCACGGCCTTCGAACGAGGCGATGGGGCGGGGGCCCGGGCCTGGCACCGCAAGCTGTTCCCGCTGTGCCGCGACATGCTCGGGCTGGCCACCAACCCCATTCCCGTCAAGGCGGCCATGCAACTGCTGGGGCGCGATACCGGCGAGTTGCGCATGCCGATGACGCCGCTCGAACCGCAACTGTTGGCCAAGCTGCGCTCCACGCTCAGCAGCTACGGGCTGTTGTAGCTCTACGGGCTGTTCTCATGGCTGCCCGGCGCCAGTGCGGCGCGGGCCGCTAGCACGATCTCGGTCGCGGCGTCGCCGTGGTCGGCCAGCGCCGTGAGATGCCCCATTTTTCGCCCGGGCCGTGCGGCGGCCTTGCCGTACAGGTGCAGTTTGACGTTCGGCCACGCCAGCGCGGCGGCCCAATCGGGCTCGCCTGCTTGCCACAAATCGCCCAACAGGTTGACCATTGCCGCGGGGCGCACTTGTTCGGTCGACCCCAACGGCAACCCACACACGGCCCGCAACTGCTGCTCGAACTGGCTGGTCACACAGGCATCGAAGGTCAGGTGCCCCGAGTTGTGCGGCCGGGGGGCCAATTCGTTCACCAGCACGCTGCCCGCGCGGGTTACAAAGAACTCGACGCACAGCACGCCGACCACGTCGAGTTTTT
>CAYSXM010000556.1:0-3837 GCA_964434905.1 uncultured Pirellulales bacterium
TTCCTTTCAGCCGCAACACGTTCGACTCCTCGCGACGAAGTTCATGAATAATCCGTGGTAACGCACTATCTGTTCGACCGCGCCATGACAGCGGTAGGTTTAGTCGCCATGGATCTGCCGGAGCCGTGCGGACAGCCGCAAAAGAAGCTGGGCGCGTTCGAATTCGTCGAGCCAACCTTGGGTTACCGCGGCAGTCAGGGCGGCATCTTCGGGCACCAGCCCCGTCGGGCAAGAGGCCCCCAATTGGGTCGCGGCCAGGTGGCGATAGCGAGCCAGGGTACGGTCGCCAAATAGGGCGACGAACTGGTCATCCTCGCTGAGGAACGCGACCACTGGCACGCGCTGGCCGCCACAAATCGAGAGTGCCGCCAACGACGGTTCCGAGTCGCGGTCGACAAAGCGGAGGTCGATCACCGGGCAGGCCGAAGCAAATCGCGCGAGAATTGGGCACTGGTTGACACAGTCGCCACACCACGCGCCGGCCACGCACAGCACGTGCATCTGGCGGCGAAAACTCCCTAACAGCGCCAATTGTTCGGGCGTCAGTACGACCTGCGAGTCGAACGAGGCCCATCGTCGACGATGCTCGTCGGTGCCATAACGCGTTAGAAAGTCGGACATGGTCGAACCACGGCCAAACAGGCCAGCCCAATCGAGCATCGGTTTCGAACTCCGTGGTGATCAGGGGGCGTGCCGCCGGAGCGCGGGACCGCAGTCGACCAATGCATCGTGCCAGACACACCGCCGATAATCTGCGCGGGCCACACACAAACAAGCTCATGCTACCGGCCGACGCTTTGGCTGGCTAGCATGAGCGGTGGTGTGCGGGACAATCACGCATCGTCCTTCCAATAGCTCGCGCAGCGCGACCCCACAGCGGCAACGTGATACCGCAGGTGATTGGCCAACATGTTCGACATGATTCTGACGGGCGGCGCGGTGATCGATGGCAGCGGGGCGGAGCCATATGCCGCGGATGTCGCGGTGCGCGACGGGCGAATTGTGCAGGTGGGTTTTTTGACCGATGCGCCGGCCCGCGCGCGACACAACGTGACAGGACAGTTGGTCGCGCCCGGCTTCATTGATGTTCACAACCATGCCGATGGTTGGGTGTTGCGAACCGGGTGCCATGCGGCGTCGGTAAGCCAGGGGGTGACCACGCTGGTCTTGATGAGCGACGGCATTTCTTATGCTCCGCTCGATCGCGAAGATGCCGAGGACTGGATCACCTATCTGCGGCCACTAGATGGTTTGGAGATGCCAGACTATCGCGGGTGGCAATCCTGGGACGAGTTCCTGAGCATGGCCGGCGAGAAAAGTGCGCAGCACCTGGCGGCATTGGCGCCATTGGGAAACCTGCGAGTGCGGGCCTGTGGTTGGGGGCGTGCCGGGGCCGACGATGGCCAGATCAACTGCCAACGACATGGTTTGGCCGAATGTCTGGCGGCAGGGGCCGTGGGCTTATCGAGCGGGTTGGACTACATCGGACAAGGATTCACCACGACCGAAGAAATCGTGCGTGTGTTACGACCCATGTCTCGGACGGGGCGCGTCTATGTGACCCATGTGCGCTACAAGGAAGGAACCTTGGCCGGAGTGCGCGAGGCGTTGGAAATCGGTCGGCGCGCCTGCGTGCCGGTGCACATCTCGCACCTCAAGGCCACCAGCGACGCGCAGCGCGATGCGCTGTTGGAAGAGATCGATCGCGCCGTGGCTGCGGGGGACGACGTGACGTTCGATATCTACCCCTACATGGCGGGCTCGTCGACGTTGGCGGCCTTGTTGCCCTACGAGGTGTGGGAGGCAGGCCCCTTGGCGGCCATGGCGAAGTTGGCTGCGCCACGATTGCAGCGCCGGCTAGCCGAGCACCTTGCCGCACACGGCCACGATCTGGAGCAGATTGTCTTGGCCTGGACCGCAGGTGACCAGCACCGATCGCTGTGGGGGCTGAGCCTGGCCGAGTGCGCGCGCCGATTGAATCGCGCGCCGGCCGAGGCGGTGATCGAATTGCTCGTGGAGCACCGCCTGGCTGTGTTGGCGGTGTTTCACGTGGGTGACGATCGAGCCGTCGAGCCGTTCCTGCTGCACCCCCGGGCCATGCTGGCTTCCGATGGCATTTTTACCCCAGCCGGACCCGTCCATCCGCGCGCATTTGGGTCGACTACTCGGTTGCTGGGCGACTGGGTGCGCGGCCGGGGGCGGTTGACATGGGCCACGGCAATTCACAAATTGTCCACCTTGCCCGCGCGGAGATTTGGCTTGCGAGATCGCGGTGAGATTTGCCCTGGCGCGTGGGCCGACCTGGTGGTGTTTGATCCGGGCCTGGTCATCGATCGGGCTACCTATCACGACCCAAGGCAGTTTTCGTTGGGCGTTCGGCACGTGTTCACCGCGGGTACCGAAGTATGGCGCGACGGACAACCCTTGGCCGCGCCGAACGGCGACTGGCCGGGCCGGGTGGTACGATTCGGCGAGTAATCGCGGCCCACAACAGGTGGCGTCCTTGGCAGTGAGCAAAACCGCGCCCGCGGCGCGGAGGAAAAACGGCAGATGTTGAAACACCTCTTCGATCTGAGTGGTAAGTCGGCCTTGGTCACCGGCGGCAGCAAGGGGCTGGGCCTGGCGATGGCCCGGGGGCTGGCCGAAGCCGGCGCGCGGGTGGTAATTTCCAGCCGTCACGGCGACGAGTTGGAGCAGGCCTTGGCGAAAATAGACGGCGGTCTCGCGGTGCGCAGCGCCGCGATCGTGGCCGATATGACCAATCGCCAACAGGTCGAGATGCTGGCCCGACAGGCGGTCGATGCCGTAGGGCCGATCGACATTCTGATCAACAACGCCGGCGCGAATCAGCCGCAAGCAATCGACGAGATCGTTTTGGCGGACTGGGATCGGCTGATCGAACTCAACCTGACCTCGTGCATGTGGCTCACCCGGCTGCTGATTCCGGCAATGGTCGAGCGCCGCTGGGGGCGGGTGATCCACTTGTCGTCGATCATGGCGCTGGCCAGCAAGTCGGGTCGCAATGCCTATAGCGCCACCAAAGCGGCGCTGATCGGCATGACAAGGGCCAGTGCTCTCGATGTGGGACACGCCGGCGTGACGGTCAACTGCCTGGCGCCGGGCCCGTTCTTGACAGACTTACCCGGCAAGCTGCTGAGCGACGAGGAAAAACAAGCGTTTGCCGATCGCACCGCGTTGGGCCGTTGGGGCGAGCCCAGCGAACTAGTGGGGCCGGTACTGTTGTTGGCCAGCAACGCGGGAAGCTACATCACCGGGCAAACGTTGGTTGTCGATGGCGGTACGCTGTGCCGGACATTCTGAGCCCGTGATACAGAAATGGCGGCGATCGAATCGAGCGACGACCGGTTAGCAGCCCGTTGAAGAATTCGACGCGCCGGCGTCATCGCCTGGATGCGATGGCAAAATTGCGACGTAAGTCGTTGTGTTGCGAGCTGAGAGGAACTGTGCTCCGCACTTGGCGAGATTGAAAAATGTCGCGATGGCATATTTTAACGGACTGGCAGACGTCGCGAGGTTCGTTTCTCGTTTGCGAGCGCGCGGCGGCGAATGCGACTGGCGGTCGCAGTACACTTCGGCGCAGCGCCATGCAAGCCGTGCAAAATCGCGAGCATCGTCCGACGGCGAGCCCGGACTGAGCTTGATGGAAATCGCCGTCGGACGAGCTAGCCAGCAGACTTGATCACCAGACGCTTTGTTAGGCGTGGCCCGCCGGATCGTCCGCGCCGTGTCCCCCGTGCCTGCGTCCGCGGTCGTCGCCGGCATTGTGGTTGGCCGGATCGTCGGCACCGCCCCTGCGTTGGGCGCTCACGGCGACCG
>CAYSXM010000557.1:0-3837 GCA_964434905.1 uncultured Pirellulales bacterium
GCGGACGCGACACGTTCGGCTCCGCAGCAGAAGGCTCATGAATAATTCGGGTTCAGACATATTATGATCCGCCGGCCCAGCGAAACAACGGACCGCGGCCGTGCGTACTCAAGGTGAACCGTCGCCTGCTGAGACCGGTCGATCAGGTTGCAACGATCAAAGCACGCTATTTGGGTGGTATGCGAGGTTTGGGAAGTTTATATCTAGATGTCGGTCTTGGGTGTCACAAGGGTCGCTTCTAGCCATCGACGGACGGCTGCACCGCTCTCGCGGTGCCGAGCCTGCGGCCCTAGAATCTCGCACATACGACGGAACCGCTTGCCAACCATTGAATCCCAGATCAGTCAAGAGTTCACCCCGGCCGCGAATGCGTCGCCCTGCGGGGTGCGCCTGGACACGCGGCGTTTACTGCCCGCCCCGAGCGCCGGTGCTCCGGTGCCGTGGCGTAACCGACCGGCCGACCCTGAGGGGAACTGCGTGACGCAGGTAGCAATCCTCGGATCGACCGGCAGCATCGGTCGCAGCACACTCGAGGTGGTGGCCTCGTCCCAGGGTGCCTTGCGCGCGGCGGTCTTGTCGGCACACACGAACTGCCGGCTGCTGGTGGAACAAGCGCGGCAGTTTCAACCCGACTGGGTGTTGATCACCGATCCCCAAGTGGCGGCAGGCCACGACTGGTCGGCGCTGCCGCCGGGCACGCGTTTGGGTGTTGGTGCCGAGGCCCTGGCTCGGGCCGTGGCCGATCCGCGCGTCGACGTGGTCGTTACGGCGATTGTGGGCAGCGCCGGGCTGCAGGGCACCTGGGCGGCGCTGGAGGCAGGCAAGCGCATTGCGCTGGCCAACAAGGAAACGCTGGTTCTGGCGGGGCCGCTGGTTACTCGGCTGGCAAGTCGCCGTGGTGCGCGCATCGTGCCGGTCGATAGTGAGCACAGCGCGGTATTTCAGTGTTTGCAGGCTGGCCGTCGCGAAGATCTGCAACGCATTGTGCTCACCGCCAGTGGGGGCCCGTTTCGTCGCCACACGGCCGAGCAACTGCGCCGCGTCACGGTCGAGGAAGCGCTGGCCCACCCCACCTGGAAAATGGGGGCCAAGATTTCGGTCGATTCTGCGACGCTGATGAACAAAGCCTTGGAGATCGTCGAGGCGCGCTGGTTGTTCGAG
This sequence comes from uncultured Pirellulales bacterium, assembly GCA_964434905.1. Lineage (GTDB taxonomy): Bacteria > Planctomycetota > Planctomycetia > Pirellulales > CAYNRE01 > CAYSXM01. Next base: position 1,162 of record CAYSXM010000557.1, read on the forward strand.
CTGGCGCCCGACCAGATAGGTGTCACGATTCATCCCCAGTCGGTGGTGCATTCGCTGGTAGAGTTCGTCGATGGTTCGGTGGTGGCGCAGCTCAGCCCACCCGACATGAAGCTGCCAATTCAGTATGCTCTAACGTATCCGCGTCGCGCGCCGGGGCCGGCCGCGCGGATCGATTGGCGGCAAGGGTTGCATCTCGACTTCGAACCGGCAGACCTCGACCTGTTTCCAGCGCTGGCCTTGGGGTTAGAGGCGGCTCGGGCGGGCGGAACGGCGGGGGCTGTGCTCAGTGCCGCCAATGAAGCGGCGGTGGCCCGGTTCCTGGCCGGGCAGTTGCCGTTTCTAGAGATCGTGGCGGCGTGCCGCGCCGTGCTGAATCAACATTCATTCGAGCCTGATCCGTCATTAGAGACATTGTTGTCTCTCGACGCGTGGGCGCGACAGGAGGTAGGCCGGTGGGTTGGTGCCTGATTGCCTGGAGCCTGGATTGGATCCAGATGTTGCACATCGCCGAGGCGGGACTGGCCCTGGGCGCCGTGATTTTCGTGCACGAGTTGGGCCATTTTGCCGTGGCCAAAATGTGCGGCGTGAAGTGCGAGAAATTCTACCTGGGCTTCGACATCTACGGTCTCAAGCTCTGCAAGTTTCGCTGGGGAGAAACCGAGTATGGCATCGGCATCTTGCCCCTGGGCGGCTACGTCAAGATGCTGGGCCAGGAAGACAACCCCGGCGCGCTGACCGAGGAAATCGAGCGCGCCAAGCTGTCGACCGCCGACAACCCACAGGCCCTGGCAGCCGCCTCGAGCGCACTGTTCGACCCCCGCAGCTATCTGGCTAAGAGCGTACCGCAGCGGATGGCGATCATTTCCGCCGGCGTGATCATGAATGTCATCTTCGCATTCGCGGTCGCGCTCACCGCGTTTTGGATCGGCGTGCAAACCACCCCCTGTCAGGTTTCCGAATTGATGCCAGGCGAGGCGGCCTGGCGCGCCGGCTTGCGACCCGGCGACCGCGTGGCGCGGCTCGGTGGCATCGAAAGCCCAAAATTCAGCGACTTGCAAACGCGCGTCATGTTGGGCAATTTGAAACAAGGGATTGCCGTCGAGATCGAGCGCCCCGGGATCGAAGACCGATTGTCGTTGCGGATCTTTCCAGACGCGTATACCAACGGCAAACGACCCTATCCCATGATCGGCATCTTGGGGCCACGCACCACCCGGCTCCACGCTGAAAAACCTGCCGCGGCGCACAGCGCGGCCAGTCGGGCCAACCCACCGCTAGCCTCGGGCGACGACATTGTGGCCGTCGATGGCGAGCCCGTTACGAACTATCGCGAGCTGGTGGCGCACCTGGCCGATCGGGCTGACCGGCCCGTCGCGGTCACCGTTCGACGTCGAACGGCGCCACGATCAACGGGTGCAGACGCCGACCTGCCGGCCGGCGCAGGGACGTCCAAGCAGGGCGCCGTCGACGGCGCCGCGGTCGAGGAATTGACCAGCCAGATTGCGCCCAACCCCTGGCAAACTCTGGGCATTGAAATGACGCTGGGCCCCATCCGCGCGGTCCAACTCGATTCGCCCGCCGCAGCCGCCGGACTGGCCGAAGGCGATCGGATCGTCGCCATCGACGGCGCGCCCGTGGGCGATCCGGAGTCACTGCCCGAACGCGCGCGCGCGGCAGGCGCCCGGGAGTTCCGGTTGACGATCGAGCGCGACACGAAGTCCCCGGACAACTCAGTTTCGCGCGAGGTGCTGCTTGTCGGTCGACCAGCCCCATGGTTTGAGACGCCACTGGTCGAAGAGCATCCGCTCACCGTGCCAGCCTGGGGTGTGGCGCTGGCGGTGGAGTGTCGCGTGTCGCGGATTGATCCGCAGGGCCCCGCGGCCGAGGCCGGCCTGGCCCCGGGCGATGTGGTGCAATCGGCCAAGGTTATTCCTGGCCCCGCGGGCCCTGGCGAGGAGGCCGGTCCGCCAGAGATTGAGATCGCGCTGGGAGATGCAGCCGACAATTGGCCCTATCTGTGTGCCCTGATCCAAAACACCCGGCCCGGTACCCAGGTCGAACTTCACGTCCGCGACAAGCCGGCGATAACCATTAGGGCGATGGCCAGCGCCACGCGGTTCAACCCTGATCGAGGATTGATCCTGGCCGAGCTTTCCGAATTACGCCAGGCCACCTCGTGGGGCGAAGCGGTCGCCCTGGCGCGGCACCAGTTGGTCGACTCGGTGATGCAGGTCTATTTGGTAATCCACAACATTGTGTTCAAGCGCCAGGTTTCGCCCAAGGTGTTGGGGGGGCCGGTGCGCATCGCCGCCGCGGCAGGCATGTCGGCCTCGAAGGGAATTTCAGATCTGTTGATTTTCCTATCGCTGCTCAGTGCCAACCTGGCGGTAGTGAACTTCTTGCCCATCCCGCTGCTCGACGGTGGCCACATGGTGTTTCTCACTTGGGAGGGGCTGCGAGGTAAGCCGGCCAGCGATCGAGTGATCTTGGCATTCCACTATGCGGGTCTGTGCCTGATCCTCAGCCTGATGCTGTGGGTCCTATTTCAAGACGCCAAATGGCTAGGAGGCTGGGCCGGCGGCTAAGCCCGAATGGTACCGGAACTTCGTCGCGAAGAGTCGAACTAGTGCTCCGTCACAGTTTGATCTTGGAATTGAGCGAATTCGCGGAGCACTC
>CAYSXM010000558.1:0-3834 GCA_964434905.1 uncultured Pirellulales bacterium
GCGCCGGCGCGTTCCATGCCGGCCCAACCTGCCAGGGTGTCGCCGCGCCCCGCGGCTGCCCGGCGAGTAGCGGTGGTTCCAGTTCGGCCGGCGCCGGCGATCGAGCCCGAGCAGCGAATCTCGGTGAGTGAGAAGCTGGAACGGCTATACGGCAAGTAGGGCAAGCGGTGCGCGGAACCGTTTCGGTGGTGAAGCCGCCGGCTATGTGCAGCCCGTTGAATTCTTTAGCGGGCTACTTACGGCCACGCGGCTGGCAGGTGGGGCAGAAAAACGTGGAGCGCTGGGCCTGCACCATGCGCACCACATCTGCCGCCTGGCAGCGGCGGCAGCGCTGGCCCGCCTTGTCGTACACGCGGTGGAGATTTTGAAACGACCCCTGCTGATTTAGTGCGTTGCGATACGTGCCGTCTCCGAGCGTCGAGCCTTCGTAGCGCACGGCCAGGTCGAGCACTTGTTGCATGGCCTTGGCCAATCGGATCCACTCGTCGGCGCCGAGCGAGGTGGCACGCCGCGCCGGGTGCAGGCCCGCCTCGAAGAGAATTTCCGAGGCATACAGATTGCCGATACCGGCCAGGGCCTGTTGATCCAACAGCGCCACCTTGAGTGGTCGCCGCGAAGCGCCCAGTCGCTGGCGCAGCAACTCGGCCGACACACCCCAGGCATCGGGACCCAGGCGACCGTCGAGGAACGTGCAGGCGTACTCGCGCTCGGAAAACCACAGCACCTGCCCCAGCCCACGGCGATCCCAAAACCACAGCCGGTGCGCGGACACCCCGGCCAGTTGCAATTCCAAACGCAAATGGGTTTGATTCGGCGGATCTGCCAGTAGCACCAGGCCGGTCATGCGAGGCTCGAAAACCAGACGAGATTGGTCGTCGAGCACCAAGACCACCCGTTTGCCCAGGCGGTCGACGGCCTGAATGGTGCGTCCTTCGATGCGCCGCCGTAGCGTGGCCCAAGCGGGCCGCACGGTGATTGGCCGCAACCGGCAGGGGGGGCGTCGAAGCTTGACGATTTGTCCGCCAACCACGGCCAACACGCCGCGCCGCATGGTCTCGACTTCGGGCAGTTCTGGCATGGCGAAAAAGAAACGGGTTCCTGGCACCGGGCTTGATTACGGTATCTGTAAGGGTTCGTCGCCGGCGCGCGTGGCGGCGGCGCGCCACACCGCCAGGTCCACGCGATCAGTCACCGGGCGTGCGGCGCCATCGGCCCACAACACATTGACCGCGCCGGGATGCCGGCTGCGCGCGGCACGCCAACCGTAACCCGCATAGCGCTGGCTCACGTCGCCCGACAGCCGCGCTGCCACGCAATCGGTCTGGGTGCTGTTCGGGGGCAGGTAGTGGTTGTAGAGCGCGCATCGATACTCGCCATTGGCCCAGGAAAACCCTCGCCGGTTCGTGAAGTTGAATCGCGACGCGGCTTGGCAAGCCGATTCGTTCAAGGGCACGGTAAAGGTGAAGGCGTACGTGGTCTGTGGATCGACCAGCCTGCGGTCAGTGAAACTTTCGGGGCCATCGCCCAGCAGGCTCTCGCTGAGGGTCACGGTGTGGCTGGTGCCGTCGCGCAGTTCGGCCAGTCGCGTGGCGGAATTAATGTAGAACGCGCCGTCGGTCTCGAAGGGGGTACCGCCTGCCAAGCCGGTTCCCAGGCACACCACATAGTTGGTGGGTCCGAAGCCATCGGCCACGGCCACGCCGCGGTCGCTGGGGCACAAGAGCGTGGGCAAGATCGTGGCCACTCCCTCGCGGTTTTCAGGGGTGACTTGAAAATTGGTCCCATACAGCGGCAATTCGAGGTGCAATTGATCGACCACCTGCCCCTGCTCTAAGTACAAAAGCAAGTAGGCCAAGGCGGACCAACGATAAAAACTGTGCGGGTGCGAGGGGGCCTGCACATACGGCTTGGAATCGCTCCCCGGCGGCAAATGCTTGCGGGCCGATTCGAAATTGGCCACCGCCACGCCCAACTGATGCAAGTGGTTCAGGCACTGTGTGCGCCGCGAGCTTTCGCGGGCAGCCTGCACCGCCGGCAAGAGCACGGCCAACAAAATGCCGATGATGGCGATCACCACCAACAGCTCGACGAGCGTGAAGCCATGTTGCCGGGATTGCTCTCCACCCATCGACCGTTACCTTCGCGGTGGGAAGGCGGATTGATGCAGCAGACGCGACACGTTCGGCTCCGCGGCAATAGGCTTATGAAAGATTCGGGCTTAGTTGCGCCTGCGGCGGAACCCCAGCATCGTAGCGGCGAGCGCCGACAACACCAGCACCCCAGCCGACGGTTCGGGCACGCTCGCGCCAGCCTCTGGTGGACAGGTATGGCCGAAATTGGCCGCCCACAGTGCGTAATCGCCAGCCCCCACCGAACCATTCTGATCGAAGTCGGCCACCCAGCCCGGGCCGGTCTGACCAAATTGCGCTGCCCAAATTGCGTAGTCGCCGGCACCCACCGTGCAGTCGCCGTTCGCATCGCCCAAGAGCGGCGCCGGTTGATCCACAATCAGCATCTGTGCCGGCAAGGTCAGGCCCGACGAGGCAAAGAAACCCAACGGCGCGCCGGTCGTGCCGTTGAACGACAAGACCGCATTGTACGCCGTGCTGGTGACCAAAAGCCGGTTGTCGGGCGTGAAGGCAATGTCCGACGGAAAGCTGAAGTCGCCGGTCGACGCGAAAATAGATTGAAACGCGCCGGTGGTGCCGTTGAATTTCAAAACCTGCTGACCCAATAAGCTGGCGGCATACAGGTTGTTGTCCGAGCCGAAGGCCAATCCGGCCGGGCCCGCCAAACCAGCCGCGCTAGCAAACACCGATTCGAAAGCACCCGTCGTGCCATCGTACCGCAGCACCTGGTCGCTGCCGAAGCTGCTGACAAACAAGTCGCCGCCGGTGCCAAACGTCAAGCTGGTCGGGCTCGAAAGTCCCCCGCCAGAAGCAAACGTGCCCAGCGACGCGCCGCTGAGCCCATTGAATTTCGAAACGGTCGCGCCACCAAAATTGGCAACATACAGGTTGTTGTCGGGCCCAAACCGCAGGTCGGCCGGGTTCGTCAGTCCACTCGACACAAAGGTGCCGACAAACGCGCCCGTGCGAGGGTTGTAGCACAACACCTTGCTGTTGCCGAAACTGCTTACAAACAGGTTGCCGTCGGGACCGATGCGCATGCCCACCGGTTGGTCGAGGCCGCCGGTGCCCGCGGCGACCAGCGTGCCAAGCGACGCACCCGTGGCCAGGTCGAAGCGCAGAATACTGTCGGTGTCGCGGCTACTGACAAGCACAATCGGCGTGGCCAGGGCCTGGCCGGTCAAGACCCAGCACACCAGTATCGCGGGCACCCAGTTGACGCTGCACACACGATTCGTCGTTCGCATGAAAAAAACTCTCGGTGATGGCTAACAATCAGGCTCGACAACACGCTGCCCGACTCAATCGGAAATTTGAAAACTGCACCCTCGCGGGCGAAGCCCACGGAACATTCAGCCTTCCCGCCGTACTCCACGGAGCACAGTCAAGCCCGCGACGGCCTTGAGCCCGGCCGCGGCGGGCTGGGGGTTGAGTCGCTCCCCACTTCAGAAACCGCTAGACCACATCAGCGGGTAGCCCCCATCAGATTGTCTAGTCCCAGGCTTGTCGAAACAAGCCTTGTGACCAGGCCCGATGGTCATGCCGGGCGACCACCTTGCGGCAGGGGCGCCACGTTGGCACGCGGCTGGCTGCCCGTTACAGCGCTCTGCGAAACCGGCGAGGTACTCGGCCACCACGCCGCATGCCGGGGGGTTTCTTTTCGGCCTCTGGTTCGGCTTCCTCGGGGGGGGTGGGGCCAGGATCG
>CAYSXM010000559.1:0-3824 GCA_964434905.1 uncultured Pirellulales bacterium
GCCAAACCAGCTGGAGAGCGGGTCTAGGAATTCAGTACCCGGTACGAGATTGGTTTTATCGTACCAGTCCGAGACGGTTCCGTCTTGTGTCACATGGATCAGGGAGTTATATCCACGAACCGACGGCAACGGCTCATGACGATTGACGCCTGCTAATATATGGACGCGATGTCGCCTGGAAAAATCTGCCAGCAACTGCAATCTACTGTCTGTAGTTGTGTGTTCGTGCGCCGCCGGGCGCCTTGGGTCGCTGAAAGGTAAGTCTGACGCTCGCCATTCAACTGCTAGCCCCATTGCCTGCTCTGTCGAAAGCAATAGCCGAGGCGTTTGGGCGGACGTAGCTTGCGATGCCAGTTCCGGGTTGCGACTCTTGGAAGTATCCAACTGAAGATCGCGCGCCAGACGCTTGACGTGTACGCTGGCAATCTCCGCCAAAAACGCGGGGCCGATGACCGCGATTTGCGCGATTGGCGGGGTGCGGCTAGTGCCAGCGTCGACAGCCGAATACGCCCAGGCGCCTCCTAGCAGCAAGCTAGAACTGACAATGCCCGCCAACGCTTTTGCTCGGTTTTCTGCGGACAGCATTGCCCGCACGACGTCCGCGGCACAACCGTTCACACAGGCGACGAGAAACGTCAGCGATTCGATTCCACCCCGGTCGACAAACTGAATGAGCCGTAGCTGCTCGGCTTGGGTCAATCCCAGTTGGATCCACGGATAAGGCTGTCCTTGCAGCATCCACGTTGTCAGATCGCGAAGCTGGTCTCCAGCAATCCAGGCGGCCGGGAACAACAGTGCCAATGGCAGCGCACACCGTTGTTGCAACAGTCGTGTCAGGAACAAAACGGCGGGCCACGTCGGCGCTAGCAGCAGCGACAACAACACCCACCAAAGTGCATAACTGCTTGCAAAACCGGTAGAATCGTAGCACGTGCGAACCCAGTCGAGTGCCATTAGGTGAAACACGGCACCAGCAACAAATGCGCCGACGTATGCAATCGGTCCGACCTGCCTTTGCTCGACAAGCATCGCCAACGGGACCAGCGCCACCCAGGCCAGCAGTGCCCACGCGGGATCACGAAAGGCCAGCGCCAATGCGGTCGATCCCAGACAGAGTAGGCAGGCCCACGCGGCGAGGTATCCGATCTCCTTCGCGCGCATTTCGGCACCTTGCCTGCCAACGTGTAGCTCGGCCACTCAAGAGACGGCTTGCCGCCAGCGGCGAACGGAAAGGATCATGACCGTCAGCCCCAGGCAAATGGCGACCATCAAAAACGACTTCCTCAGCCATGAAGTGCCTCGACTGGGCATGCCCGCCATTTGCGTGCGTGCTTCGTTCAGACCACTAAGAATGGGCTCCTCGCCCCTGGGATTGCGGATGACCACCTGGCGTACCTGATCCTCGATTTGGACGACGGAGTCCGGAATATTTACCGTCACGTCCGCAGGGCTCAGTCCTCCGACTTCGACGCGGTCGATAGTTACCAGATACGCGTAACTCGGCTCGCCCGTCTGCTGGGAATAAAACGATTGCCGGAGCCTGACGGGGAACCACACGCCGGGTGCCCACTCGCGTACCTCTTCCACCACCAATTGTTCGGCCACCTTTCCCGTGGCGGGTACACGTCGCTCGCGCCGCAACAGCAGAAACCCTCGTTCGGGCGCAATCCACAGCGCGTCGGTGCTGCTCTTGCGCCACACGCCACACGACGCCCCGGCGACATCTTGTTGCCCTGCCTCGTGGTATTCCAGAGGCTCATTCGCCAGCGCGTCGGGAATCCAATAGTCGCCCGGTAGACGTTGGTCCGGCAAGAAATGCTGGTCGCTCCAAGGCCAATACAGGGGCCGTAAGGAGAAGAGATGGTGGCACGTCCAGGCGTTGCGATACGGGGTGATGGTCGCCGCCCGACCGGTGTCCAGCGATACACCACACCCAGCGCTGAAGTCGTGACTGCCTTCACGAACCGTTTCTGCCGCATTGGCAGCCGACGTCCCCATGACGGCGCCAAATCGGTTGTAGAGCATTGGCCAGAGAAGGCGTGTCTCGCCGATGGCCGAATCGAAGGCTACCGGACCGTTCCGGGGCGCCTGCTCCACCTCGACCATGTACGTGATTCGAATTCCACCTGGTGTTTCCATCAAGCGCTGCTGCTGTTCCCTCATCCCCTGAACGACGGTGCGGAGCGGAAGCGGAAGTTGCTCGACCGTTCCGGCCCAGGGAATTCCCGATGATTCGTGCTTGACCAAATCCTGACGGCTAATCTTCATGGACCGAATCACCTGGGCCACCAGTTCACGATTGCCATCGAGTTTTGGGGCCAAATTCAGAGTGGCAAGGGTAAATAACAGCAAGCCTCGCCAGGCGCTCCGGCGTGGTCTTCCGCGAAGCGCCGCAAACCAAGAGATTCTGGCGGCCAATCGCCGTCTTGCCACCTGTGGCCAACGCACGTCAGTCAACATCCACCGCATCATGATTCAGTCCCCTGGGAAGAGCGATTCGGCCTTCACGTTTGCAAGCAAACACAAGGCCCGCGCGGCATGCGAATTGGGCAAATACTTGGTGGTCTGTTCATCGTCAGAACAGTTTACGATCGAGGCTACTAGAAATCGGGCCGCGGATTCCACCACTTGGCGAGCTGGGCTCAACCCGCGTGGCGCGATGGCAATCCACTCCAAGTGATGACCTGTCGCTGTTAGCCGAACGAATGACTGGTCGTCACGCGTACTGGAAGAATCAACCTTCCCTGCCCAACCCGCATCCCAACCGCCATCGGGGCACTCGTGATGCACAAGCAGTTGTACGATCTCCTGAAGACGCTGACGAATCTGCTGTCTCGTCGGCGCCGATAAAATCGACTGTTTCTCATCAATCGCCAACACACAAGCCAGCGTGTGAGGCACGTGCGTTCCGAGACAGGCCCCCTGACCGACCTGACGAGCTAGAAGTTTCTGGCAAGCGTCGTCAAATGAATACTGCTCGCCGAAACGATTGGACCACGACCGCCGTGGCGCGAGATATCGAGCAAATGCCTCAATCGACCACTCGGTCTCCTGGTCGGGATGGAACCGCGCGATCGACTCGCGCAAGACATCTTCAAGAGTGCCCACCCGATCCCTCGCCCGCACCGGGTGTGACCGTGGCAAACCGATTTCCGCGCACGCACACAATACATCGTCGACATGTCCCGCCGGACCCGCGAAATCGCCCGACCACTCTCTGTGCGTTCTAATCGCAATTCCGGCGTGGGTGCCATATAGCAGTGGCGCGTCGCCAATGAGGATTTCGGTAAACTGCCGGTGGTCCAGGAAAAACCCCACCAACTGTCGGCCTGGGAAGACCGGCGCCGCCCCGTACGCGCCTACCGCCTGGGCATTGTCAAAATCCGCCTGTGGCCCCCACAGCCGTAGTCCGTGCATTACGCTGGCGGTCTTCAAAGTGTGCCAGGTCGGTACGCAGCGCGCGAGCACTCTCGATAGCTCGTCGTGGCTTATTAGACCGCGTAGATCCTCACGGGGTTGGACGGCGACGGGATACTCTACGGCCAAAATCTGCTGCTCGGCCGCGTTCAGAACTTCCAAATCCAATACTTGACGGAAATCGCCCTGCTCGTCCGCGCCGAGATGAGCAGGGTACCGTGCTACCATGATTGCCACGCCGAGCAACATGACTCCCAACATGTAGACGGCGCGACGGAGCCTCTTCGGGGTGGGGGAAAAGTTCATAAGTTGCACGCCGAGCATGTGCACAACCCCCAGCAGGGAAGTCGAATGGCCGCGACTGGCCCAAGTGGCCCACGTCGACGCCGATAGCCCGCTGGGACATC
>CAYSXM010000560.1:0-3819 GCA_964434905.1 uncultured Pirellulales bacterium
GAAGTACAGCCAAACTCGCCCGCAACAAATCGTTCTCGTCCGCATAGGCTCGAGCACTTGATCGCGGAGGGGATCCGCCAGGTGGGATCGCACTCGCTAGCAGACCACCTCATTCTTCGCACTTCGCGCGGTGAAGTCAAGAAAATCGTGCAAAATCCGCGTGACAATTCGGTACGCAGCGAACGGTTATACGTAACGCCCAGGGGGACAGGTGCTCGGACCAGTTGATGGGCCTTGCTAACAATTCGCGCCACCAACGAATCTGGATTTCGAGGACCGTCGGACGGCACGTTTTCGCCGTGTCGGTTGAGCGAAAATGCTCATCAATCGGCGCCCGCGAAGTTGCGAGGCGAAGTTCCGCTTTGGCCTCGGCAAAACCTCTACCTGTACGGCGATTTCCGCAGAGCGAATCTAATACGCATGGGGCGCCCGCAATCCTGCACCAGGGTCTTTGGTCTACGATCTGGGTGGTTTACCCGGGGGACAGCCCGATGTTACCGGTACACTAGTTTGGCCATCTTACCTTAACTGCCGAATCGAGACCTCGGTGCGCTGATGATATGGATTCAAAGAACGTTGGAACTTGCGGCCCGTCGTCGAGGGTTTCACCTAGTAACCTCTGAAATTGAGCGCGCATTGCCCGAAATGCGTCGGCTGGCTTGCGGTCTGTTACACGTGTTCATCCAACACACGTCGGCGTCGGTCACGATCAGTGAAAACGCCGATCCCGATGTACCGGCCGATTTGGAACACTTCTTCAACGCGTTGGTGCCCGAGGCATTTCCCTTCGCACATACCTGCGAAGGACCCGACGACATGCCGGCCCATGTCAAATCGGCCCTACTGGGAAGCTCGGTAACGATCCCGATCACGGCAGGCTCCCTGGCACTGGGCGTCTGGCAAGGGGTCTACCTTTGCGAGCACCGAAATCGGGCAGGACGACGTCGGCTGGTGCTGACGCTCTGCGGCTCGAGCGAGGTCGACCAAGAGACAGGCTAGCAGCCGCGTCGAAGAATTCGACGCGCCTGAGGATTGCTAGTGAACCGGAGCTCGTGGACTAGAAAGCCGGACCAGATCGTCCAACCAGGCTTCGATGGCAGTGTTCAGATTGACGTTGCGGTGGAGATGGTCGACGGTTTCAAGGCAGCGTTCCGCGCACTCCAAGGCCGCTTCGACGTCGCCTGGCCAACTGGCAACCCGCTGTTCCAGCAGGGCCGTCAACTCTTGGTTGGCGACGTTTGGTGCGGCCACCAGCGCGCGCGCCAGGTGGCGATAGAAGTCGGCCGCGAACTCCACGATCTGGCGTGCCTTGGCTCGCCGCTGCGCGTTGTCTTTACTGCTTTCGTCGATAAAGGCACTCGTTTCGCGCGACAAACTGACCGCGCGCAGCGGCGACTCTGCCAGCGCCGTCAACAGCCGTTGTCGAAATGCCGCCAGGTTCGCGGTTCCCAAGGCCATGGCCCTGGTCAGGCTGCCTTCACCTAACCTGGCCAAGCGGTCCGCCTCGCCCGCAGCCACACCTTGTGTGCGCAGCAGCTCGGCCGTCACCTCGATCGGCAGTGGATCGAATCGCACGATCTGCGAGCGCGAGCGGATGGTAGGCAGTTGACCCTCGAGGTTCGAACCCACCAAGATGAGCACGGCAGAGGGGGGGGGCTCTTCCAGGGTCTTGAGCAGTGCGTTGGCGCACTCGACCCCCAGATCGTCGGCATCGTCGATGATCGCGACCTTGCGCCCGCCCAAATACGGCTTAAGCGAGAGGTTCCGCACCAGGCCCGTTTGGCCACGCTTTTCGTCGGCCCCGATCAGCAAATCAATGGGAATGGATGCCTTGTCCTTGGGTTTGGCCACAATTTCCAGGTCGGGGTGCGAACCGGCGTCGCAGGCCACGCAACTAGCACATTGGCCGCAGGGATCGAGAGTTCGAGCCGCCTGGGCCTCGCGGCACAGCAAGGCCTTGGCCAATGCGTTGGCAAAGGTGCGCTTGCCCACGCCGGGCGGACCGACAAACAGAAACGTGCTGGCCAGCCGCCCGCGCGCCACCGCGCGACCAAACTGTTCCGCTACGCGATCGTGCCCCCAGACCCCCAGCCAACTCATGATGGTCTCGCTCTAGTCAATTCGCTAACCATGTGTTGCGCGGCGGATTGCACCGCGGCTTGCACCGCGTCGGGTTGGCCGGTGCCGTCGATCAAGCACAGCCGATCGGGCCGCCGCCGTGCTTCTGCCAAAAACCCCGCACGCAATCGGTGGCGAAAGCCTTCGCCTTGTTGTTCCATCCGGTCCAGGGGGCGGTCCAGCCGCGATGCGGCCAGTTGAAGATCGACATCGAGCACAAAGCCCAGGTCGGGTTCGAGCCCCGAGGTGGCCACCTGGCCCACTTGCCACAGGCTGTCGATATCGAGACCGCCCGCCCAACCCTGGTAGACGACATTCGCCAACAGGAAGCGGTCGGAGACCACGGTTTTTCCTGCCGCGAGCGCGGGGCGAATCAATTCTTCGACTAGTTGCGCGCGGGCCGCCATATAGAGCAGCATTTCGCTGGTGCGGGCGATCGGCGTCTGGCGATCGTCGAGCAGCAAGGCACGCAGCTTTTCGCCGAGTGCGGTACTGCCCGGATCGCGGCAGGTCAATACATCAATGCCGCGCTGGCGGAGCCAGTCGGTGAACAGCCGGCACTGGGTCGATTTTCCCGATCCGTCGATCCCGTCGAAGCTAAAAAACATGCCAGCAGATACTCCGAGGCGCGAGGAACCGAGACCCTGGGGCAGTTCCGTCGGGGCCAGCGCGGTGGAGCATCTACCGACGGCGTGCTGCCGCGCGAGCTGCATTGTAGAGCGCCGATCGTGGTGACCCCAGTGGCGCGCTCCGGTTCGCGTGGACCGCGTGCGCGCCCTGCTCGCGGCTATTCACGCTCGCCCGGGTACAACGCGGCCATTCGCCGGGCCTGAGATGCCAGCCGGCGGCGTAGTTCGGGGGGGGCCAGCACCTCGGCTTGGTCGCCATAGCCCAAGATCCACCAGGCGATTTCACCCAGGCCCGAAACGGTCGCCCAAAAGTCCAGCGAGCCGTCATCGCGATAGGCCACTTTTTGGGTGCGATGCCATTGCACCTCGGCCACGTTTTGGGCTACCTGTTTGCGAAAGTGAATGTGGATCTTCTGATCGGCACCCTGCTCGGGAATGAGGTGCCAGGCATTACGCACATAGCGTTCCAAGCGAAACCGTGGCGCGCGAAACGGTTCTTCTAGCGGTTCCAACTGGCGAATGCGGCCCACGTTGAACGTGCGTACGCTGCGGTGCAGCGACGAACGTCCGATGACATACCAACTGCGCCGGCTGAAAAGCAGTTGATAGGGATGTAGCTTGGTGGAGATCAGCCGCCATTCGGTCAGGCTATCGTAGCGGATGCGCACCGCGCGGCGCGTGCGCACGGCGTGCAACAGCGATTGGTAGTTGGCTTCATCACCGGCCAAGGGGTTCGTCGGTGGCATCTGAATGCGCACCGCCTGGCCAGCTTCGCGCACATAGTCTCGCAACCGCTGTGGCAGGCTGCTTTCAATCTTGAGCCCCGCCCGCAGCGCGGGGCCATAGAACGGCAAACCATGGCCGTTGCCCAGCTCGTGGCAAAGCACAACCAGGGCCAAGGCCTCGTCGGGCGTGAAGCTGGTAGGGGGTAGATAGCTGGCCCCCGGAATGCGATACGAGCGCTGGTGTGAATCGAACTCGACGGGCACCCCGGCGTCTCGTAGCACGTCCAGATCGCGAAACACCGTACGCTTGCTGACCCGGCACTCGTGCGCCAGGAACTCAGCGGGTT
>CAYSXM010000561.1:0-3810 GCA_964434905.1 uncultured Pirellulales bacterium
CATTCCACTTGGTTCGTAGGAATCTGCGGCATGTTGGTTCGAGCGCGACACACCACGCGATTTCGCTACAGCGAACCGGTGGTTTGCGAGCCATTGGTTGTCCGCTTGCGACCGCGCGAGGACGCCACCCAACGGCTGCATCGCTTTGCATTGACCTTCGTGCCCGAGCCGGCCGGGATTTCACAACAGCTCGATTTCGAGAACAACGTGGTCGCCCAGGCCTGGTTTCGCGAGCCGACCAGGTCGCTCGAAGTCGCGGTCGCCTGGCAAGTCGAGACGCTGCGAACGAATCCTTTCGACTTCGTGTTGCCGTCCGAGTTCTCGCGATTACCCTGGCGAACCTGTAACCCGGAGTTGCCGTTGTGGCAGGCCTACAACGCGCTGCCTGGGCAAACAGGGCCGGTTGCGGTCCTGGCCCAACAGCTAGCGCAGCAGTCGCAACACGACACGGTCGATTTCCTCGTTCGCTTGGCCCGCGGCATCCACCACGATCACGAACCGATCGTGCGGCACCATGGGCCTCCCTGGTCGACCGCGGAAACGCTGGCGCGAAAGCAGGGTTCGTGCCGGGACCTGGCGCTGGTGTTCATCGAAGCTTGTCGCACGCAGGGAATTCCGGCCCGCTTTGTCAGCGGATACGCGCTCGGATCGGAACAGACGGCAGAGCAGCATCTGCACGCCTGGGCCGAAGCCTATTTGCCAGGGGCCGGTTGGCGCGGATTCGATCCTTCTTCCGGGCTGGCCGTGAGCGATGCCCACATTGCGGTCGCCGCCGCGATCACACCCCAAGGGGCCGCGCCAACCTGGGGCAGTTTTCGCTCTAACTCGGCACAAGCAACGCTCGAAGTTGCGGTGCAATTGCAATCCATTTCGGCAAGCGACATTGCGCCAGACAGGGTTGATCCGCCAGTCAGCGCCGATCCAACGCGGCAATTCGAGGCGGCCATCTCGGGAGCGCCAGCAGCACCGTGGCACAACTGACCTTGGGACTAGCCACGTGGACAGGCCCAGGTAAATCGCTACGATGGAGGCGCGCCGGGGCCAACCCTTCGTTCGCGGGATGCGCTAGCGGTCCGTTGAAAAATGCCATCGTGGCATTCAACGCGCTCGCCAAGTGCGGAGCACAGCTCCGCGCGGATCGCAAAACAACGACTGACGTCGCTATTTTGCCATCGCATCCAGTTGCCATCCCATCGCTGCGATGACGCAGGCGCGTCGAATTCTATAGCGGGCTGCTAGCTACCTCGGCGCGCGCGCACGGCAGCGGTCAGGGACGGCACGGCTTCGAACAAATCTGCCACCAGGCCCAGGTCGGCAACCTCAAAAATCGGCGCGCTGGCATCTTTGTTGATGGCCACGATCGTTTTCGAATTGCGCATGCCGGCCAGGTGCTGAATGGCACCGGAAATGCCGCAGGCGATGTAAAGTTTGGGGGCCACTACCTTGCCGGTTTGTCCGACTTGAAAATCGTTGGGCATCCAGCCCGAGTCGACCGCAGCGCGGCTGGCTCCGATCGCGGCGCCCAGCACATCGGCCAGGCCTTCGAGCACGCGGAATCCGTCGGGCCCCTTGGTGCCGCGGCCTCCGGAAACAATGGTATCGGCTTCGGTCAGCTCCGGGCGTTCCAAGGGGGTCTTGTCGACCGACACGAAACGTTTCCGCGGATGGGCCAACTGGGCGGGCAGTTCCGCGGATTCGACCGGCGCGGCCGCCGTGGCGGCCGGGGGTTCAAACGCGGAGGTGCGACAGGTGGCCACCACCGTGGGACCGGTGAGCGACACCTCGGCCAACAGATTGCTGTAAAACGCGGGCTTGGTGAAGCCCAGCGACGTGGCATCGGCATGGCGCGCTTCGAGCACGTCGGAGCACATGGGCGCGCCCAGCGCCGCCGCCACGCGGGGTAGGCAGTCGCGGCTGAGCGTATTCGAAACCATCGCCACCAAGCGATAGGCACCCTGCCGGGCCACGGCAGCAATTGCCGCGGCGTGGGCCTCGCCCGTCGGTTGCGCCAGATCGGCGTGGGGACCAACTAGCACCCGGGCCACGCCCAATGTGGCAAAGCCCGGCGCAGCCGCTGGCGCCTGGCCACCCAACAGCAGCACCTCACAACTTCCGCCTAGCTGACCGGCCACCACCCGACCAAAACCGACAGCCGCTGCATCGCTGCGGCTGGGAAGCGTGCTGGCCGGAAAGGCCACGATGAGCACCGACGCCATATCCAATTCCACCTTGTTAGACGAGTTGCAGTGTTTGACGAGTTGCAGCGAGCGCCGCGGGCAGCCCCCCACACAAGACGCATGGCAATTGCGGTTGTGTGATCGCGACGGCCAGCGATGTAGCGGAGCTACCGCGCGGTGTTGGTTTAGAACCGAATTTTTCCTGAGCCTTCTGCTGCGGAGCCGAACCGGTCGCGTATGCGGCGTTAGAACCGCAATCGTGCCGGGCTCACGTATTCACCAAAACGCCCCAGAGCACTGGCAAAACCAGTGGCACCCAGTGTAGGTCTCGTCAGGCCAAGGCCTGAACTACAAAACTACAAAACGAATCCCGGTTTTCCTGGCAGCCACAACACGTGCGATGCCTCGCGACGAAGTTCAGGAAACATCCAGGTCAAATCAGATTCTTGGCCACTAGTTTTTCCAAAAGTGCCTCGACCGATTCCACGATTTCGCCCTTCTGGCGTGCCGGCAGCATGCGATACCCGGTAACCGTGGACTGCGAGTTAGGCAGTTCGCCCAGTTCGGCCAGGGGGATCACCGCTTGGGGTTTTTTCTTGGCCTTGAGAATGCCCGGCAGCGACGCGTAGCGCGGTTCATTCAACCGCAGGTCGGTGGTAATTACGGCCGGCAACCCTACCTCGACCAGCTCCAGGCCGCCGTCGACCTCGCAGGTAACGCGGGCGGTTTTGGCGGCGGCGTTGACATCGATTTTCGAGGCGAACGAGGCGTGGGGCCAATCGAGCAGCGCGGCGGTCATCAGGGGAATCTGACCGTTTTCGGTATCGACCGACAGTTTGCCCATCAACAACAAGTCGGGCTGTTCGCGGCGAACCACCGCGGCCAAGGCATGGGCCGTGGCGAGCGGATCCAGCTCTCGGTCGGAATCGACGCGAACCGCGCGGTCGGCGCCCATGGCGAGCGCGGTCTGCAGTTGCTCGCCGACGGCAGCGGTGCCGACGGCCAGCACGACAACTTCGGCGGCGCCGAGTTTTTCGCGCAACCGCAGCGCTTCCTCCACGGCCAGCTCGTCGAAGGGATTGACTTCGTATTGCACCTGATCGACGACCAAGGCCCCAGCCGAGGTGAGCTTCATGCGTACGTCGCGTTGGGGCGTGCGTTTAATGGTGGCGATGATCTTCATGGGCGAATGCTTGATCCGCAAGTGGTAGGTCAACCATAACGGTCGCGCCCGGCGATTGCCGAGCGTGCGACGACTCGCGATCTCGTTCTAGAAACTGTCTGGGTAAAACAAGACGCGACACGCCCCGGCCGCGAAAGACCAGGGCGTGCCGCGTGAATGCCAGGCATCGACCGCGTTCCCGCCTGGGGAACAGAGATCGACTTAGAGGCGCGTCGAATTCTTCAACGGGCTGCTGGCCGAATGTTTAGCTTCCGTACGACATCAGAATCTCTTGGGTGTGACAACCGGCGATCGACTTGAAACCACCTTCGGCGATTTTCTCGCCGAGCTTGGTCACGGTCTTGAAGTAGCCGTCGCTGGGGCGTTTGCCGGTAATCCGACGAATGAGATCCTGGCAGGCAACGTCGGCCGCCTCGCGAACCAGTTCGTCTTGCTGCCGGCTGGCATACA
>CAYSXM010000562.1:0-3807 GCA_964434905.1 uncultured Pirellulales bacterium
TCAAATTCGTTTTTCGGGCTAAGCTGCGCGTCTGAGTGCGTCGTCAGGGGCTTTCCTATGACGTCTTTCCGGAACTGAAGGCCGAGGTCGACGGACCCCGCGAGGCCTGACATGCAACGTCCCATTACTAGTTCCGAACTGGAAGCCTACCTGGACGAGGGCTTGCCGGCCGAGGAGATGGCGCGCATCGAGCGGGCCCTGCGCGACAACGCACGGCTGCTCGGCGAATTGGCAGCAGTTCGAGCGCGGCGCGACACGGGCGTTCACTCGTTGGGCGAGGTGTGGCGCCGGCGGCGATTGACCTGCCCCTCGCGCGACGAGTTGGGAACCTACTTGCTGGGAGTCGAATCGCCGGTCGCTAAGTACGTGGCGTTTCATTTGCAAAGTGTCGGGTGCCGTTTATGCCTGGCGAATGCCGATGACCTGCGCCGGCAGCAGGCCGAAGCGCCGGAACTGGCCACCCATCGCCGTCGACGATTTTTCCAAAGCAGCGCCGGATATCTGCGCCGGGAATAACCGCGGCGCGTGGTCTTCCCAGGTGCCGGTTGTGGCGCAACTGCGGGAAGGTGCGGCAGGGCTTTGAAACTTGCGACCCTGGCAGGGCTGGGGAAGCGCCTCGTTGACCAATTCTGGCCACAGCTTTTACACTCACCGCACCGGTCGCGGTGGTTGCTGTACTGGTTTACCCCGCGCCAAATGATCGCTGCCCGGGGCGCGCCTGACAGGCCCCCCGTGACCGACGACCGGCCGAGCCGTGCTCGGCCACCGAGCGGTGCCACGGCCGGGGCAGAGCACCAATTCCATTCCGCGCAAGTAAACGAGTCAACTTCCATGGCCGGTTCCGCTTTCATGACCCTGTCCGCGCTCGATTCTCTGGCCGTGAACACGATTCGTACGCTGTCGATGGATGCCGTGCAACAGGCCAACAGTGGCCATCCGGGCACCCCCATGGCGCTGGCGCCGGTGATTTATGCTCTGTGGCAAAGGCGCCTGCGATTCGATCCGGCCGACCCCGCCTGGCCCGTTCGCGATCGATTTGTGCTGTCGTGTGGTCACGCCTCGATGTTGTTGTATTCGATGCTGCACCTGGCCGAGGTGCGGCAGCTCGACTCACGGGGCCGGCCGACCGACGAGCCCGCCGTGGGGTTGGATCAAATACGACGGTTCCGGCAATGGCAGAGCCGCTGTCCGGGGCATCCTGAGCACGGGCACACCTCGGGCGTGGAAACCACCACCGGCCCCCTGGGCCAGGGACTGGGTAACAGCGTCGGCATGGCCCTGGCACAGCGCTGGCTGGCCGCACGCTACACGCGGCCCGGGCACGAGTTGTTCAATTACAACGTGTATGCGTTGGCCAGCGACGGCGATCTGATGGAGGGCGTGGGGGCCGAGGCGGCCTCGCTGGCCGGGCACCTGGCGCTGTCGAACCTGTGCTGGATCTATGACCACAATCGGATCACGATCGACGGCACCACCGCGCTGTCGTTCGACGAGGACGTGGCGGCCCGTTTTGCCGGGTACGGCTGGCAGGTACTGCGCGTGGGCGATGCGAACGATTTGGCCACGCTCGACGCGGCCTGGGGCGAATTCGAGGCCACGCTAGATCGCCCCACCCTGATTATCGTGAAAAGCCAGATTGGATATGGCGCGCCGCACAAACAGGGAACGTCCGAGGCACACGGTGCGCCGCTGGGCGAAGAGGAAATTCGCCTGGCCAAGGCCGCCTATGGTTGGCCAACCGATGCGAAGTTCCTGGTGCCCGACGAAGTGCGCGCACACCTCCGCGCGGGCTTGGTGGCGCGGGGGCGCCAGGCGCACGCCGAATGGAACACGCGCTTCGCGTCCTATCGCACGGCGTTTCCCGACCTGGCGGCCGAGTATCTAGCGCGCGAACAGAACGAGTTGCCGGCCGGGTGGGCTGCACAACTGCCGGTCTTTCCTGCCGACGCCAAGGGACTTGCCACGCGCGATTCGTCGAGCAAGGTGCTCAACGCGGTGGCCGCTAGCGTGCCTTGGTTTCTAGGGGGCGCGGCCGACCTGGCCAGCTCGACCAAAACGACCATCAAAACCGGCGAAGCTGGCGACGTGCAGGCCGGGCGCTATGGCGGCAGGAACATGCATTTCGGCATCCGCGAGCATGCCATGGCGGCGGCGCTCAATGGCATGGCACTCTCGAATCTACGTCCCTTCGGCTCGACATTTCTGGTGTTCAGCGACTATTGCCGCCCGTCGATGCGGTTGAGCGCCATCATGAACTTGCCCGTGGCCTATATCTTTACGCACGACTCGATCGGCGTGGGAGAAGACGGCCCCACGCACCAGCCGATCGAGCACCTGGCGGCATTGCGGGCAATTCCCGGGCTCGTAGTCTGGCGCCCTGGCGATGCCAACGAGGTGACCGAGGCCTATCGGTCGATGCTCGCGCGGCGCGATCGCCCGGCGGCGCTGATACTAACCCGGCAGGCGCTCCCCACACTCGACCGCGCGCGGTTCGCGCCGGCAGCCGGAGCCGCGCGGGGAGGCTATGTGCTGGCCGACCCACCCCAAGGTCGCCCGCGTGCGATTCTGATTGCGACCGGCAGTGAAGTGGCGCTGTGCATGGCCGCTTACGAACAGCTTGCGGGCGCCGGCGTGCCGGTGCGGGTGGTTAGCCTGCCGTCGTGGGAAACATTCGACGAACAAGACGCTGCGTATCGGGCCGAAGTGCTGCCGCCAGACATTTCCGCCCGCGTGGCCGTGGAAATGGGCATCGAGCAAGGTTGGCAGCGCTACCTGGGCTCGCGCGGGCAGTTCGTCGGCATGTCGGGCTTTGGCGCCAGCGCCCCCTGGCCAGAGCTGGCTCAGCGGTTTGGGTTCACGGTCGAGCGCGTGGTGGCGGCAGTGCAGGCCGCGCTGGGAGAACGGTAGCAGTTGCCGGTAGGGGTCGGGCGGCGGACCCTAGCTAGGAACCCTGGGCTCGCGCCAGTTGTCAAGTTCCAAGGCATTGCCGAGTTCTTGAACCCGCCGTAAAAGGTCTTTGATCGCCGTGACCGGTGCCAGGCCGTGTTGCAGGGCGATCGCGGCGATCATCGGATCGGCCCGACCGATGGTTCTGCACGTCCGTTTCGAGTCGGGAAAGATCATGCCGGCCAGCGCGCACGTTCGGTATTGAAAGGCAGAACTTCCTTTAGAGGCAAGTTTTGCAGAAAAGTCTGGAGTCGGGCGTCTTGGTTCGCCCGCCGAAGGCCCTTGGCCACCTCGCTCACGGTGATGGACGAAATCGTAAGGTGCCCGAACGCGGCTCGATACTGCCGGGCAGTCTGCACGACTTGCAGATTTCGCTCTTTGAGAATTTCCGAAAAAATATCGGTATCGAGCAACGATCGTTTCATTCTGTGGGTATCCGCCATGGAATCTGTTCACGGTCCTTGTAGGCCTGTTCCACGATTTGATCGAGCAATTCGGGCGCGTCCGCAAACAGACCGATCATGGAATCGCGCTCCGGAGGGGTGCTTGGCATCACAACAGAAAAGCGTTCGATAGCTTCAGACGCCCATTGCTCGACGGACACGTTCCTTGCTTCGGCCATGTGCTTGGCGCGAGCGTAGCTCAATTCGTCAAGATGAAGTTCGAAGGTTGACATGCCTGGCCTCCTACAGCCAACGGAAGTCGCCAGACGACGTGCCGCAACTTCCCCCTACCTCCAAGAAACCAACGCCAGGTCGCACGACGAAATGCGATCATCAGCACGCGATTGTTCGCCGGCGCGGCTGAGCCCGGATTATTCATGAACTTCGTCGCGAGGAGTCGAAGGTGTTGTGGCTGCAA
>CAYSXM010000563.1:0-3806 GCA_964434905.1 uncultured Pirellulales bacterium
GGCTAGCCGAGCGGCGTGGCGTGCTGGCCAAGGTCGTCTATCACAAGCTGCTCGATCCCGATCACAAGAAATTGCGCACCTTGGTGGTCGATGGCGAGTTGGTCCACGTCAACCATGGCTATTGCACGCTACTCGAACCCAAACAGATTTCCGGCGCGCAGTTCGCTGAGTGGATCGTGGGGCGCAACCCCGGCACCTATGTGGCCGTGCACTACATCAAGCTGATCGATTTCACGTTTGGCGGCCGCCTCCACACGGTCACCTGTACTGGCCAGCGTGGCCTGGTTGGTCCAGCCCAAGGTCCCACCTGGGATTCCACCCAACTGCGGCTCGAATATCGCTACGACGATGGCCGCGAGGCCACGTTCGACATCCACACCAGTTGGGTCACGCCTGACAATTTTCCGGGCTATGTCGAGCAAGAGGTGCAGTTCCGCTTCGACAACGCGGTGTGGAATGCGCACAGCCGGAAACGCGGCGTGGAATGCACGGTCGAGGGTCGCACGCCCAACCTGCGCAAAATCAACATCAACAATCACTACAACGGCCAGTTTGTGGAACCCTGGGACCAGCGCAGCCAGCGGGGCTACGGGCTCGAGGTGCTCGAGCGGTTCGTGCGCGAGGTGGCGCAGGTCGAATTTGGCGGCCCGGCGGCCGAGCGTGGCGCGCGGCTCGCGGCGATGCGCGCGCTGGCCTATAACGATCTGTCGGCCGATCGACAAACCACGGCCGCGGTGGAAGCCATGGAAGCCATCCTGGCAAGCCGTGCGGCGGGGCGCCCCGACGCCGTGGTGCGCGTCAATGGCCCGCACGGCGGCCTGGTGTTGTACGAACCCGGCAGCGCCGCACACCAAGTGCTATACGCTCTGCCGGTTTAGAAGGCGATGGCCAGCATGGCTCCTAACTCCCGTCCGGTCGGCGCGCCCGAACACGCCGGCGAAGATCGATCGAACACCGTGCGGCGCCGCCTGGCTGCCGTGGAACCCCGGGCCCTGCGAACCTTCACGCCCAGCCTGGCCGTGCTGGCCAAGAGCGCCGGTGCCTATCACTGGACACCCGAAGGCCGAAAACTCGTCGACTTCACGTCGGGCGTGCTGGTGGCCAACCTGGGCCACAATCCGCGACGCTGGTGGCAGCGCGTGCTGGGCTATCTGGGGCTCGACGCGATACCCCAAACCGGCGAGTTCTTTCAGGCCGTGGCGCTCAACGCCTACAACGCCGTGACCGAGGTCGAGGTCTCGGCCAGTGAACGACTGATCGCCACACTGCGCGGTCAACCGGGCGGCCAACGAATGGAACACGTGGTGTGGGCAGCTAGTGGGAGCGAGGCGATTCAAAAAGCCCTGTGGGCGGCGCTCGATCGGCGCCCGGGCGAGGATCGCATCTTGGCCACGCGTCGCGGCTTTCATGGCAAGAAGGGCCTGGCCGGCGCGGTGACTGGTTGCGAGACCGACCCCGATCGCGATCCACGCGTCGAGTTCATTCGCTTTCCACAGGAAGAGTGCGGCGATCTGGCGCGCCGCCGGCAGCCGCTCGCGCTCGAGCCCTTTGCACAAGAGCTCGACCAGTGCTGGCGCCGGCACGGCGCGCGGCTGTGCGCGCTGATTACCGAACCCTATTTGGGGGGCGGTGGCTCCTATCACCCGCAGCCGGCCTATTTGCAATTGCTCCAGCGTTTCTGCCGCGAGCACGACCTGTTGTTCATTCTCGATGAAGTGCAATCGAACTTCGGGCGCACCGGCCAACTGTTTGCGTTTACGACCTATGGGCTGGAGCCCGACATCGTGGTGCTCGGCAAAGGGTTGGGTAACGGCGTCGCGGTCAGTGCCGCCTGTGGGCCAGCCGCGGTCTTCGCGCCGCTCGACTATGGCGAGGCCTCGGATACCTGGAGCGCCAATCCGCTATCGAGCGCCGCGGTGCTGGCCACGCTCGACGAGTTCGAACAGTCGGATGTGTTGGCCCAGGCTCGGGCGCTGTCCACGGTGCTCGAAACGGGGCTTTCGCGCCTGACGGAATTGCCGGCCGTGGCGCGCGTGCGCGGCGAAGGGGTGGTGTGGGGCGTCGAGTGCGCGCCCCTGGGAAACTACTCGGCAGCTCAAGTGGCGGCCGCCGCTGTGGAAACCTGTTACCGCGGCGACGAGCGCGGGCGGGCCATTCACCTGCTGGGCCCCTTGGCTAGCTGCGTCCTACGCGTGAGCCCTCCGTTGGTCTTGGCCGCGGACGAGGCCGAAGAGTATCTCCGTGCCATGTATGACCTGCTCGCTGTGCTTTCCGTTCAACTGGCCGGCAAATAGCTCGCCCCGGCTACCTCGCGCCAATCGGCGTGTCGCGATCGGCCCGCAGCCCGCCAGTGCGGTTTGCGGGCTGGTTGTCAAACCGCCCCCACCCCGGGGTGTACTCGTCGTGCCTTGGCAAATCTCGGTTGAAGCGGCACTGGAACCCCAGGCACGATCGGGCTAGAATCCGGCGGACTTGGCGACCACAGACTCGACGAACACGGCGCGGTCAAAGCCACCTGGTCTCGGGCTGCGGACGCGGGGGTGCTTCGTGTTCCAGTGGTAGCCCATCAAGCTAGCCAGATGCAGCGCCCGGCACGAAATGGCGCCTGGCCAGATTCAGTCGAACACATTGTTTTCCGGTCAGGGTGGAGTGAAACATGGTGATGGCGGCGCGACGCGGTGGACGGTCGAAGTGGATCATTGCGATTTGTGGATTGGCGCTCGTGGGCTGCACTCCTGCGTCGAACGAACCCACCAGCGAGGCACCTTTGGCCACCGTGCCTGGTGAAGCGGGCGCGGTCGATGCGGGCACGCCGGAAACGAGCGAGCCGACTCCGTCGACCCAGGTGGTGCGATTGCCCGACGAGGGGCTGACCTCGGGCATCCCCGGAACCGGTCCGCTGACTGTGTCGCAAATTCAGAACTGGCTCGATCAGGCCAAGAATCACTTGGAGTTGTCGATCGAGTTGCCGCTGGGCCTGGCCGAAGGGGCGCAGGGCATCAAGGGGCTCGACACCAACCCGCTCACGCGTGCCAAGATTGAGCTGGGACGCCAGTTGTATTTCGATGGCCGGCTTTCAGCCGACGGCACGATCAGTTGCGCCAGTTGCCACCATCCCGACGACGGTTTCGCGCGCCACACCCAGTTCGGCGTCGGCATCCAAGGCCAGCAGGGCGGGCGCAACTCGCCCGTTAGTTACAACCGCATTCTGAGTAGCTTGCAATTCTGGGACGGTCGTGCTGCTTCGCTGGAGGAGCAAGCTGTGGGCCCGATTGCCAACCCGATTGAAATGGGCAACACCCACGAAAAATGCGTGGAGACCCTGGGGGGCATCGCCGGCTATCGAATGCAATTCGAAAAGGTGTTCGGTGGCCTCACGATCGATGCCGTGGCTCAGGCGATCGCTTCGTTCGAGCGCGTGTTGGTCTCCGGACCGTCGCCGTACGACTATCACAAGCAACTCCAACCTTTCATCGGCCAGGATCTCGACGACTTGCGGGAATCGGACCCCGAGGCGTTCGATGTCTATACGCGTTTCAAGGCCAGTGCCGATGCGCACCCCATGTCGGAAAGCGCACAGCGAGGGCTGGGGCTGTTCTTCGGTGAACGCGTCAACTGCACTGCTTGCCACGTGGGAGCTAACTTTACCGACGAGCTGTATCACAACCTGGGCGTGGGCATGGATCAGGCCGAGCCCGACACCGGTCGTGCGAAAATAACCGGCGAGGACAAAGATCGAGGGGCCTTCAAGACACCAACCGTGCGTAACGTGGCCCTCTCGGCGCCGTACATGCACGATGGCAGTC
>CAYSXM010000564.1:0-3797 GCA_964434905.1 uncultured Pirellulales bacterium
GCTGGCCCCCTCGGTGCGCCCCGGCACGGCGACCCCCGGCGCCGGTCAGACGGCCACCGAGGCCGGTCGCGCTGCGCCCGCGCGCCCTGGCGCTACCCGCTTCACCACCCTCGAGGAAAGCCAGCGCGCCGAGGCAGAGGAGGAGCCGGGGCGGTGGCTGTTTTGGGTTCAGGTGGGCACGATGCTGGCGTTGCTGTTGTTGGTCGTGGGATTGGGTTGGTACTTTTCGCGTCCGGCGACGGCCGACGCGCTCTACCAGCAGGTTTCAGCCGCCAACCAGCGCGAGAGCACCGACGCGCTGATCGACGCCGAGGGCGCTATTCGCGAATTCTTGAGCCGCTTTCCCCAAGACCCCCGGCGCGGCGAAGTGGCCGCGGCCCTGGAAGAGCTGACCGACTACCGGCGCCAACGGCGAATCCGCCGCCAGGTGCAGCGGTTGGCCGAAAAGCCCTCGCTGGATCCGGTCGAGCGCGCCTTTCTCGACGCGGAAAGCCTCGCCACGACCGCGCCCCTGCAGGCGATCGCCGCCTTCGATGCGCTGGTGGTGCTGTACGCGGCCAAGGCCGAACAGTCGCAGTACACCAGCCAACTGATCACGCTCGCGCGGCAACGCGTGGAAGAGCTGCGCGGCCAGGCCGAGATCACCGCGCGCGAGCATCGTGCCGAGCTGCACGCGCAACTCGACCGCGCCACCGCCCTGGTCGCCGACGATCGCACGGCGGCCGTCGCGCTGTGGCAGGCGGTGATCACGCTATATGGCGACAAGCCCTGGGCAGAGCAGGAAGTTGCCGCGGCCCGCGCCGCACTCTCGACGCACGCCCCGCACGCCGCCCCCTAGCAAGCCCTGACCCGGTCGAGCGTTTTGGCGGAACGGCTCGCTCGGCCGGCTAGCAAGCCCGTTCTAGAACTTCGTCAGACGGTTAGCGTGGCCAAGCGCGTGTCATGGCCAACACTTCCTCGAGCACCAGGCCGTTGGTGGCGATTCCCTCGCCGGCGTGGATCGTGGGTTCCCCTTGCCAGTCGGTGAACGTGCCGCCGGATTCCTCTAGGATCGGCTGCAGCGCCGCGGCATCCCACACGTTCATCACCGGATCGACCATGCATTCAGCGCGGCCCGTGGCCACCAACAAGTAGCCATAGCAATCTCCCCAGGTGCGGGTCAGCAAGGCCTGGGCTTCGAGCTGGTCGTAGGCGCCCCGGCGCGCGCCAAAGCTGTTGACCGCAGTAGTCAAAAACAGGCTCTGGTCTAGCGTGGCGCGGCCCGACACGCGGGCCGGTCGTGGACTTCCACCCCGCACCACGTGAAACGCTCCCTGCCCCTGCGAGGCATAGACCAGTTCGTCGAGCGGGGGGATGTAAACCAGACCCACCACCGAGCGCCCCTCGAACTCGACGCCGATCATGGTCCCATAGAATGGGACACCGCGGACAAACGACTTCGTGCCGTCGATGGGGTCCAAGATCCAGCGAAAGCCCGACGTCCCCTGGCGGTCGCCAAACTCCTCGCCCAAGATGGCATCGGCCGGAAAAGCTGCTTCGATCTGGCGACGCAGCAACTGTTCGGCCGAGCGGTCGGCCACGGTCACCGGCGACAGGTCGGCCTTGACTTCGACCTGGTAGTTGTCGCGGCAAAACCAGTCGAGCGTTAGCTGACCAGCCTGGCGCCCGGCCAGCAGGGCCAATTCGAGTCGGCGAGAGATGTCGGCGGCATGCATGCCCCAGAGACTAGCCCGGGCACTACGGTGCGCCTAGTGCTTAGTCACACCAAGAATTTGGGGTGACAAGGCACGACCGCCCAACACGTAAGTGGTTGGGCGGCAACAAGGAACATCGTGCTTCGCGAATCCGCCCTGTTCCAAGATGAAGCTGTGGCGGAGCATTTGGGACCTGTCGTTCCCCCACCGACCGCGCGCCAGTGGCTCACACATCGGGCACTCGCCCAGGGGTGCCACACCTGCCACCCTCGTTCACGTTGTACTTTTGCGGTCCCCAGACAGCTACTTTACCCCCAACATGCGCTCCACGGCCAACAGCGCCTGCTGGGCTGTGTGGTTATCCACCTCGATCACATTGACCGGCGTGCCGGCCGCCAGGTTTTCCAGCGACCAGGCCAAGTGCGCTAGATTGATTCGATACATCGTCGCACACATGCAAACCACGGGCGACAGAAAATAGATTTCCTGCTCGGGGTGTTCTTGCTTCAGCCGATTGACCAGATGCAATTCGGTACCGATGGCCCACCGCGTGCCGGGAGGCGCGGCCTCGACCTCGCGGATAATCTTGCCGGTCGAGCCCACCACGTCGGCCTGGTCGACCACTTCCATGGTGCATTCCGGATGCACCAGTACCCGCAGGCCGGGATATCGCTGGCGGAATTGCACCACGTGCTCGACCCGAAACATCTGATGCACACTGCAATGGCCTTTCCACAACAACACCCGGGCTCGTCCGAGCGTCACGTCGTCGAGGCCACCCCGCTGGCCGGCGGGGTCCCACACCGCCATTTCGTCGAGCGGCACGCACATCGCCTTGGCCGTGTTGCGACCCAGATGCTGGTCCGGAAAAAACAACACCCGGCGTCGCTGGGCGAACGACCATTCGAGCACCGCGCGCGCATTGCTCGACGTGCAGACAATGCCACCATGACGCCCACAGAACGCCTTGAGACTGGCCGCCGAATTGATGTAGGTAACCGGGGTGATGTCGTCGACATCGAGCGCTTCGGCCAGATCTTCCCAGCACGCTTCAACCTGGGCGATGCCGGCCATGTCGGCCATCGAACAGCCGGCCGCCATGTCGGGCAAGATCACCGGCACCCGTTGGCCGTCGCGCTGGGCCAGGCGCTCGGGGCGGTTGGCCAGCACGTCGGCTGTTTCGGCCATGAAATGCACGCCGCAGAAAACGATCGCACGGCAATCGCCGCGTTGTGCCGCCAATTGGCTGAGCTGGTAGCTATCGCCACGCAGATCCGACAGCGCAATCACTTCGTCTTGCTGATAGTGGTGGCCGAGAATCAACAGCTCGCTACCCATCTGCCGGCGCACGGCCTGAATCCGCGCCGTCAGCTCGGTGTTGGCCAGCGACTTGTACGGCGCCAACGGAAATCGCGCCTGGTCGGCCAATTGCAACACGCTCATGATCGCACTCCTGGGCCCGGCACACGTCGCGCACGGCGGACTCCTCCCCCGCTTGCTCACACGGAAACTGCCCACGGCGTTCCCCGGCACAGGGCATTATAGGGGGCTGGCACAAGAACGTCACGGCGCCGCGCTACCGCGCGCCGGCAACGAAGAGCAGTCCGTCGCCCGACAACCGTTGGCCCGACCTGCTTAACCCCACCTACGCTGCTGCGCTGAATTTGCATTTTTGGCCTTCGATCGTACGCAAGTCGTTTGCGGGTGGGCGGGCTCGCGGCGACATGGCGTGTGGTGAAGACCTTGTGTCCTGAAATCCTTGTGTCTTGAAATCGTCGATTTCGGTGCGATGCTAAGAGCGCCTCGAACGAAGGAGTGCTCGCAATGAATTGTTGTTCCGATCCCGCATCTCTGCTTTGCGCCTTTGCGGCTTTGCGTTGACTTCCGTAGTGTTGCGTTGACTTCCGTAGCGTAGCGTTGACTTCCGTAGCGTAGCGTTGACTTCCGTAGCGTTGACCGAATCCGACAAATGAAGTGCAGACTAGCCATCACAGTCGCACCTAAATCCTGACGCCATGGTTGAAGTAGCGTAACTGGCGCTAGGGGGTCGGTAACCCCTCAGCCGGCTGGCGGTGATCTGGGCTTGGGGAGCGGGGGTAGCTG
>CAYSXM010000565.1:0-3794 GCA_964434905.1 uncultured Pirellulales bacterium
CACATCGATTTCGAGCTGCGCGAGGGGCGCGTGCGTCACAGCCAGTTTCACTTCAGCCTGGGCCGGCTGGAAGTGGCCATGGAAGGGTCGGTGGGGCTTGATCAGTCGTTGTCGGTGTTGATCGAAACACCGTTTCCCGTTGAATTGCTCGAAGCCGGGCCGCTGCGCGACAGCCTGACAGGCAAGTCGCTGCGACTGCCCATCGGCGGCACGCTGGCCGAGCCGCGCATCGACCGCTCGGTACTGACCGACTCCGGCGGCATGGCCTGGGCGGCCGCGCACGAGTTGTGGCAGGTGGGCAAGCTTTCAGTCGAGGCCCTGCGTCAGCGGCTGGCCGAGCGAGGCCAGTCGTTTGACGGACACCGCGTGCAGGACTGGCTTACCCGGCGGCGCGCGCGGCGCGATCTGGCCGACGGCGTCGAGAGTGTAACGCCGCCAGCGGCCACGGACCTAGATCCGGGACTGGGCTCTGCCCACGACGCCACGGGCGCCGCGGTGCCTGGCAACGCCGAAATCGACACCGGGCAGCCTCCCCCCGCAGGTGCGGCCGCGGAGACGACACCGAACCCCCGCGGTTCCCGACGAGATCGACCGCTGCGGCGCCGCGCGCGCGAGTTGCTACGCGGCGCGCTGGAAGCCGCCGCCGGTGCTGAAGAACAACCAGCCGAGGCCGCGCCCGCCGAGCCAGAACCGAGCGACGACAGCGGTGCGGAAACAGCGGACGAAACGTCTAGCGAATCTCCGGACGATACGGGGTCAGACGCGGGCTCGCCCGCCGGCGACCCGTTGTCGTCGTGGCGTCGACCTGCCCCCAGCGCCTATCGGGGGTTGACAACGGCTCGCCCGGCACGACGTCTCGCCCAAACGTGCGGCGCCCCCTACAATCGCACTTGGTCGGCGCCTGGGGTAGGTACTTCGGGGTTGGTTTACGCTGTCGGAAAACTTGCCTGTGTTTTTGGATTGGCTGGCCGATTCGATCGAGCACCGCCGCTGGCTGCCGACCACGGTGCTGGTCCTTCTGACCGTGGCTGCTGCCGTGGGTATGGGGCGGCTCGGGTTTGATGACGTTCCGCGCAGCGTGTTCAAGACCAACGACGATCAGTTCCGGCAGCTCGACGAGCTGTTTGCCGATTTTGGCTCCGACGACAGCGACTGCCTGGTGGTCCTGGAACCGGCCCAGAATGCCGACTTGTTCACCCCGGCCGGGGTAGCAGCCATTCGCCGGGTGGTCGCCGCCGCACAAGCCATCCCAGGCGTTGCCAGTGTACGCAGTCTGGCCGACGTGGTGCTCTTCGACCAGGGGCTTGAATCTCGTTCGCTCTTACCTGCCGACGGTGCGCCGGCTGCCGCCTATGTCGCGGCGCGTCGTGCGGCCTTGGCACACCCACTGATTCGAGGTCAGGTCTTGGCGCCCGACGGATGCACGGCGCTCGTCGTGGTCCGTCTGGTCGACGATCTGGTGGCGATTGGCAGCCTGTCGCCCGTCGTCGATCAGTTGCGCTCGGCCGTAGCGCAAAGCGTGTTGGGTACACCGGTCGTGGCTCGGCTGACCGGGGTACCGCCGATCCGTGTGGAAATCTTCAGCGCCGTGCAACGTGAGAGCAAACGCTTCATCGTGATTGGAGCGATGCTGGCCTTTGGCATGGGCATGTTGCTATTTCGCGAGGTCTGGTCGGCCTTGATTGCCGCCAGTGCGCCGATCTTGGCCGCCTTCTGGACCCTGGGGTTGGTCGGATTGGCCGGCGAAAAGCTCAACGTGATCAACACCGTGCTGCCGACCTTGGTGATGGTCGTGGGGTTCGCCGACGCGATGCACGTACTGATCGACATTCGGCACGCACGGGCGGCTGGCGCCTCCCCCCGGGCCGCCGCCCGCCAGGCGATTCGGCACCTGTTTGTGACCTGCCTGCTGACCGCGTCGACCACCGCGGTCGGCTTTGGTGCCTTGATGCTGGCCGAACTGGACATTATCCGCCGGTTTGGGCTTGTTTGCGCGGCGGGTAGCATGCTGGCCTTTGTCAGCGTGATGACCTTGGTGCCACTGTTGTCGACTACCTGGATTGGGGCCGGGCTGGGTCGCAATGAAGGGCGCGATTTCATCGCACGCAATTTTCGCCATTTCGAGCGCGCCATCGATTGGCTGATGCGCCACGCACGGCCTGTGACCGTGGTGGGCACGCTCGTCACGCTGGCGCTAAGCGTCTCGCTGTTCTGGTTACGGCCCGACAACCGGTTGGTCGAGCTAATTCCGCATCACAACGAGTCGTATCAGGCCTTGGCACACTTGGATCGGGTGCTGGGGGGCTCTCTGGCGGTGTTTGCACTCATCGAGTGGCCCTTGGAGCAACCGCTAGTCCATCCGCCGGTGCTAGAGGGTATCCGCGCCGCGCGCGATGTTTTTGCTTCGGAATCGGCGCTGCATCACCCGGTTTCGCTCTGCGAGCTGCTCGCCGCGATGCCGGGGGCGCCAGGAGATTCGCCCGCCAAGCTGGCGCTGTTGCCGCTGGTGCCCGCCGACGTGGCCCGGCGTTATATCCGCCCCGATCTGCACCGGGCCCTGGTCATAGGTCGGCTGCCCGACGCAGGCACTTCGGCCAACCAGCCGGTCTATCGGCGTTTGTCGCAGCAACTGGGGCGTTTGGAACACGATTTCCCAGGCATGAAATTTCGATTGACGGGTACGTCGGTGGTCGCCTCGCGGAATATCAACAAGATGATCGAATCGCTGAACCAAAGCCTGTTGGGGGCGGGGGTGGTGATCTTCGGCTCGATTGCGCTGGGCTTCCGCTCGGTGCGTTTGGGGGCGATCAGCGTGCTACCCAACGTGTTTCCCATGGCGGCCACGGCCTTCGTGCTGGTGGTTTCCGGGCGACCATTGCAAATTACCAGCGTGATCGTGTTCAGTGTTTGCCTGGGAATCGCCGTGGACGACACGATCCACTTTCTTAATCGCTTTCGTCGCGAGATGGAAATCGACGGCGATGTCGAGGCCTCGATTCGGCGGGCATTCCTGGCCGTGGGCTCGGCGGTGGTGACGACCACGCTGGTGCTGTTGGTCGGCTTCGGCAGTGTGCTGACGAGCGAAATGCCTGCCAGCCGGCTGTTTGGCGGACTGTCGTGCGTGGCGTATGCCACGGCGATCGTGGGCGATTTGTTCTTGCTGCCGGCGCTGTTGGTGACCTTCATGCCTCGCCGCGCCCAGCCGGCCGGGCCGCAGGCGCCAGGTGAAATCGAGATGGTCGGGGACCAGTCGCCCGGCGCAGGCCGGGGTGAAACCGAGGTGCGGTCTCTTGACCCCTAGGGCAGTGGTACTGACAATCGCCCCAGCCTGGTCTGTTGGAAAGCGCCGGCCGTGGCCGCGGTGGGTTTCCCTGTCGACTGCCGCCGGTAGTAGGCACGGGGACTGGTTTTGCCTCTGCCTGCTGTCTATTCCCTGCTGCATTCATTGGCCTGTCGCCCCACGAGCTTTCGATGACACCACTTTCGCAGGTCCCTGACCAAGCAGGCCGCTTCGGCGCGTTTGGCGGCCGCTTCGTGCCGGAGACGCTTTCTCGGGCTTTGGAAGAGTTGGCGGTCGAGTACGAACGCGCGCTGGCCGATCCGCAATTCACCGCCGAACTCGACGAGTTGCTGCGAGACTTTGTCGGTCGCCCTTCGCCGCTGTACCACGCCCGACGTTTGAGCGAACACGCCGGCGGAGCGCAGATCTACTTCAAGCGTGAAGACACCAACCACACCGGCGCGCACAAAATCAACAACACCCTGGGCCAGGCATTGCTGACCCGGCGGATGGG
>CAYSXM010000566.1:0-3788 GCA_964434905.1 uncultured Pirellulales bacterium
GGCACGCAGAGTGTCGAGGTCCAACTTCCCTGCCGCATCGAGGGGCCGGTGCGGTTGCAGGGGACGTTGTCGCTGGCGAGCAACTATCCGAGCACCACCAGTTCGCGTCAGCGGTATCTGAGCGATTTGAACGCGATGCGCAACAACGCCTTGCCCGACTACCGTCCGTTTTCCGGCCTGGTGAGCCTGCCGTTTTCGGCGACGGGCCAGACCACGCGCGACCTGCTGACCGTGCAACTGGGTCTGACGCTGGCCGACATCGCGCAGGGCACATCGTTTACCCCCTCCATACCGACATCGGCTTCGACCTATCGCCTGTATACCGGTGGTCGCCAATACACCATGCAATCGCTGGGCTCGACGATTGCCAATGTCTCGTTGTCGCCGGCGCCCGAGACCAACCCGCTGGGGGTCTACTTGCGCTCGGGCAGTGTGGTGCTGGATGACGGCGTGCAGGTGCAGGGGCTGTTGCTGGCGTCCGGAACGATTGATGTCCAGGGCGCTGGCGTATCTTTCGCGCCGGTCAACTTGCCACCGCTTTCAGGTTCGAGCGCCCCAGTGCAGCTACCGGTGGTCGCGGCCGATACGTTGCGGCTGCGTTCCACGTGCAGCGGTACCATGCAAGGCAACGTGGTGGCTTGGACGGAAACTCGCATTAGCTCTGGGTTCCAGGGCATGAGCATTGTTCACACGGGCCGATTGGTGACCAATCGCTTTCGGTTTGAAGACCGCTGGGAATGGACGTTTCAGTCGTGGAGCACCCTCTATGCGACGTTCCTAGCGCAGGTAGGAACTACTGGCGGCCAACCCTATTTCCCACTGTGGCTGGCGAGCACCACCAGTCTGATTTGTGTTCCAGAGTTCACCATTCGCGTCGACACCACCTCGCGGTACGACCATTACCAAAGCCTGGCCACGCCGTTGTACGTTGCCGCGGCGGGCGATGGCGGGTTGTGGTGGGACGTATTGGCCTGGACCGAAAACCCCTGAAATCCGTATCTTCGCTACTACCTGACCCCACCCATTGCACTGCCAGGAGACTGAGACGATGGCCACTCGACGTGGATTTCGCTGGGCAACGTTGCTGATCTTCAACGTCGTATCTCTTTGCGTGCTAGGTTTTTACCAGACCGGACACGCGGAACCGAAGGAGACCTTGCCGTTTGCCAACGCGGTGGAACAGCGCATGGAAATGATCCTGCAACTGAAAGAGCTCAACGCTCAGTTGAAGGAACAAAACGCGCTGTTGCGATCGGGCAAACTGCAGGTGGTTGTCGAGTCGCGACGCTAATCGCGTGGCGGACTCGCCGGAAACTCTGGCGTGATGCGTAGTGACGTGCACCCCCTCGGGGCGCCGTTGCACCGCCGCTTTCCGCGCCGGTCGACACGGTCTCAGTCGATCGAGGCTTCGCACCGGGCGCGCGGCAGCTTTCCCCAGCCAACTGCCCGCGGCGAGGAAGAAAGCTGTCATGCGGCAACCGCCCAGCGCCTTCACACTTACCGAAATGTTGATCGTGGTGGCGCTGGTCAGCGTGCTGGCGGCCGCGGCCATTACGGCCACGCAGTCCTCTGTCTCCGACGAGCTGCAATCGGCCGCGCGATTGTTGACGTCCGACATGGCCTATGCACGGTCGATGGCGGTGGCCAACAACAGTACCTACCGTCTGACGTTCAACCTAGCGCAGAACCGTTACACGCTGACCCACTCCGGCACGAACTCGTCGCTCAATACGTTGCCAGCCACGCCCTTCCGTTCGCCCGACAACACCGCCACGCAACAAGTGGTCGATTTTGACGACCTGCCGCAATTGGCGGGACAGGCCCCGGTGGTAGCGGCCATGGGGTCGCTGGGTGCTAGCCCTGCACCGACCACCACGGTGGATTTTGGGCCGTTGGGCGAGACCACGCGCAGCGTCGAAACCGCGGTGTGGTTTGCGGCCGGCAGCGGAGCAAACCGTCGCTACCTGGCGCTGCGAGTCGATCCCACCACCGGCTTGGTCACGATCGACCCGCTGACTGCCACCGGGCCTCCCGCGTCGATCGTAGCCAACTAGGAACACGCCACATGGTCGGGTTTGCCAAACGAAAACAACCTGGCGCGATCGGCGTCGACGTCGGTCAGCGATCGGTGAAGTTGGTGCAGTTCAACGCCGACCAGACTGCCGTGCTCGACGCGGTACGTTGGGATCTGGGTGCCGAACTGGCCGATGCAGCACAACGGCGCGACCAGCTAGCCGAGGTCCTAGTCAAGGCCCGGCGCGGTCGCCGGTTCCAGGGACGCGAGGCGATTCTGTCGCTGCATGCACCCCAGTTGTTCGTGCAGAATATTCGGGTCGCCAAGGCCAGTGGCGACGAACTGGATCGGCTCGTGCGAAAAGAGGCGGAAGTCCGCTTGCCGTTTCCTTTAGCCGAGGCCGACGTGCGATTCGTCGACGCGGCCGACGTGAAACAAGGCGACGTGACTCGGCGTGAATTGATTCTGCTGGGTTGTCGACGCGCGGCAATCGACGACCTGGTTCAAGCGACCGTCGACGCGGGTCTGGTCCCACAGGCGGTGGACTGCGAACCGGCGGCGCTCTTGCGCTGCTATACATCGCAGTATCGCCGCGACGAAGACAAGCAGATTCGCGTGCTGTACGTGCACGTCGGTTCCAGCAACTCGCTGGTGCTCATCTCGCGCGGCTACGAAGCCTTATTCATCAAATATGTCGACATCAGTGGTCGGCAGATGGACGAGGCGGTCGCCAGGCACCTCGACATGGAACTTTCCGAAGCGGCGGCGCTGCGGCGACACAACGGGGATCGCCGCGCCGACCAACAAGACCCCGAGGTTGCTCGCACCGTGGCCGACGCGATTCGACCGATTGTCGAACGGCTGGCCGAGGAACTGTCGATGTGCGTGCGCTATCACAGCGTGACCTTTCGAGGTCAGCCGTTGGCCCGACTCGTGTTATCGGGCGGCGAAGCCAGTACCACCTTGGTCGATGCCATGGGGCAGCGCGTGGGGTTACGCTGTGAATTGGGAGATCCATTGCGACATTTTCCGGGGCTGCCGGCCCCCGGACGCAAGGGTCAATGGGACGTGGCGGCCGGGTTGGCCTGGCGAGGGCAACCATGAGTGCCATGCCAGAGCCCGCCGGCAGCCCGCTAAGCCAGTCGATTCAATCGATCGACTTCCTGCCCGACCATTTTCGCAGGTCGCAAACCGAGAAAACCTCGTACGCCTGGCGAATGGTCTTCGTGGCGGTATTCCTCGTGGTCGTGATCAGCGTAACGCTTCAACAACGTGCCGCGCGGAGCGATGCCGAATTGAATCTTCGCCTGGCTCGCGATGAGTACACGGCAGCGTCGCTACGCGGCGTGGCGCTGACGCAACTGCGATCGGAAATCGGATTGCTGTCGGAACAGGCCGAGCTCTTGACCTATCTGCGACACCCCTGGCCACCAACCGCCGTGCTGGCCGCCGTACTAGGCCCCGTGCGGGCCGGCATGACCGTAGGTGAAATCCACCTGCGCCGCGAGGAGTTGCCACCGGTGCCGCAGGACGAGGTTCCGCCACCCGCCGGTGACGTTGCGGCGGCACCCGAGGTGCTCGAGGGCGCCGCGGCCGACCTGCTCGCCCTGCGCACGCAATTTGACCGGACCCGATTCGTGTTGACTCTGACCGGAACGGCCACCACGGCCGACCGCTTGCACGCCTATTTGGCGCAGATCAAGCCCGGTAACATGTTCGAAAAGCCGCGGTTAGAGTCGGTAGATCGCGCTGTGGGCGACGTCGGACAGCTCCG
>CAYSXM010000567.1:0-3784 GCA_964434905.1 uncultured Pirellulales bacterium
CCGCTGTAAACTCAAATCGGTCTATCCCAAAATTAGGCTGTGACAAAGCACTAGCCGGAATCCGACTTTACAGTTTCGAAAGTGCCATCGCGCGGGCGGTCAGGGAGACGACGAACTGCTGACAACCGAGTAGGGCCGATGGTTCACGAAACGTTCCCTTTCGTCCAGTGGCCACACTCGACGTGAGCAAACAAGCGGAATCGTAGAGTCGTTCGCGCACCAACCTGGTCAACAACAGTTGGTATCTCTGTACGTAGGATGCTTCGTGGAACTCGCGAAAGACTGGAAAATGAGGTTCACGAACCCCGACGGGCGCGGTCGACTTGGGCGACTCCTCCAACAACATCAAATAGCCGAGCCAGGGCCGCGCGGACGTTTCGAAGGCACCCTCTCGAAACGCGGTCCAGAGATCGGTCGCATTGCCGATTGCTTCCTCGCTGCGATTGTTGAAGTTGTTGCCGAACGATGGGCCAATTTGCGACTTGAATTCCAAGCAGGCTACCAGTCGCCGTTTGGAGAGTATGACCACATCCCAGCGTTTCTCCGCGCGAAAATAGCCGGGCAATTCAGTCGATTCTTGAGTATGAATCGCCAGGTTTGGAACATCGGCAGCGATCAGCAGATCGTGAATCAGTGCGACGAAACCATCCATTTGCCTGCCGCCGGTTACAGCCGAGCGCGCGCGCCACGATCGCGCGCGGCGGTACCCGTGGCCTGCCGGCGCGATTGCAAGTCGCGCGTTTTCCAAAACCGGCGAATGGCAGCTCGCACCTGAGGTTTCAAATCATGCATATTGATTTCACGTTCGCAGAACGTCGATCGCGGTTTTTGTAAACAAGCTGGCCGTGGCTTCGCGCAGGCGTCGTTCCGCCGCGTCGAAATAGGTTTCGTCGATCTCGTAGCCCACTCCATGTCGGCCCACTCTCGCCGCTGCCACCAAGGTCGAGCCGCTCCCCAGGAACGGATCCACCACCGTATCGCCTACGAAGCTGAACATGCGGATCAGGCGTTCGGCGAGTGCCTCGGGATAGGGCGCCGGGTGCTTGCGTGTCGAAGCGCCAGTCAGCCCCGACCAAATCTGTTGAAACCAGGCCTTGTGGTTCGCCTCGGAAATCACGCTTAGCACGCGTGTTGCGAGACTGGGGCTGCGATACCCGCCCGGCTTACGCTGCATCAAGATGAACTCGATGTCGTTCTTGATCACGGCATTTGGCTCGTACGGTTTTCCCAGAAACGCTGAACCGCCTTCCACCTCGTACGCCGCGTTGGCAATTTTGTGCCAAATGATCGGGGCCAGATTATCAAAGCCGATGCGGCGACAGCGTTCTTGAATGGAGGCGTGCAAGGGCACCACCGCATGCCGCCCGTGATTGGCACGGCGCGACAAACAGACGTCACCCACCACGCAAATCAGTCGCCCGCCGGGTACCAGTGCTTCGAAACAACGGCGCCAAACCTGGTCCAATGCATCGAGAAAAGCGTCGTAATCCGCCACATGCCCCAGTTGACCGTCGCGATCGCGATACTCTTTCAAGGTCCAATAGGGAGGCGAGGTAACGATCAACTGCACGCTCGATTCGGCCAGGCCCGCCAGCTGCCGCGCGTCGCCACGCACCAGCACCTGGCGCGTGCTCAACTGCGTCACCGCCGCGTCGACCTCGCGCACCAAACGTGGGGTTTTGGCGATTCGCGGGAGCGCCTTCTGGGAATCGTCGAACGACCGCAACTCGCTGGGCAATAGCGACCAGAGCAGGTGCTCATCAAACGCCGGGGGGGCATGAATCGCCGGCGGCGTGGCACGCGGTGGGCCGCTGCCGAGCGGTGTGCTGGCCTTCGCCAGTCGTGGGCGTCGCTGGCCTGTCGAAGACTTGCTGACCGGCATCCAGGGACCTCGGGGGTCAACGGTAGACGTGAAAACCGTTTGACAATTCGTGGGGGATAGCCACTCCCCACCTGCTACTCTAGCTCGCGCAGCTCTACCGCCCGATATTCCACTCGCGCCCCGTGGTTTTGGAAGCCCACAAAGCCCCGGGTGCGCTCCAGCCCCGGGTGGGCGGCGTATTGGTCTTGGTGTTCGTCCAGATTGGCGCTGACCACCGCGGTGCCGTTCACCTTCACGCTGACCTGCCGCTGGTGGCAGCGAATTTCCAGCCGTTGCCACTCGCCCGCCGGTTTGGTCGCGCGGGGCATCGCCGCCGCCACGTCATAAACGCTGCCCGTGTATTGCGTCGGCTTCAAGTCGGCATACTCCGGCGCCGCGTCGTCGAGTACCTGCACCTCCAGGCCGGTATAGGCCGGGTCGCCCATGTGCGGCGATCGCAAGAACACGCCGCTGTTGCCCCCGGGGGGAACGCGGAACTCGAGCTGCAACTCGAAGTCGGCAAATTCGCGCGTCGTCGACAGCCAGCCGCCGCCCGTGCCCGTGGTGTACAGCACGCCGTTTTCCACCCCCCAGCTACCGCCGGGGCCGGAAACCACTTCCCAGCCTTCGAGCGAGGTGCCGTTGAACAGTTTCTGCCAATCGCCGGCGGTCGCCGCAGGCAAGGCACTTCCCACGCACACCCAGGCCACTGCCAGGCTGGCCACCGCGCACCTAAATCGCCTCATCGTTTGTTCTCCCGGCTTGCGCTACAGATGGTGATGTTGTCCGTCGGAAAAAAGCTCCCTGCCCGCGCCGCGCCTGCCAGCCGTCGCGGCGCCCGGCGTAGTAGCTATTCATCGCTAAGTTCACAGACCGCACTTTGGCCCTCGCATTCATCCACTTCGATGGCCACTCGCCGCGGCCGCGCGCCGGTGCGCGCTGCCAGCGCATCGAGCAATCGGCGGCCAATGTACCGCGCCAGAAGCTCGGCCGTGGTGTTGGCCACCGGCAATAGCACGCAATCCCCCCGCGGAAACACCCACCGCTTGTCGGCGAACCGGGCCTCGACGCTGTGCGCGTCCCAGGTCACGCCAAGGCGAGGATGTTCGGTCGGCAACAGCATGTGGTGATCGAGTTCATCGACAATCTTTTTCAGCTCGTCGCGAAGCAGGATGAAATCAATCACCATCTGCTGCGCGTCGAGCGGGCCCGGCACTTCGGCTAGCACCCGATAGTTGTGCCCGTGCAGCCGCTCGCAAATGTCTGGTCCGAACGTGATGAAATGCCCGGCGCTGAACACCAGGTAGTCCTTGGTTAGTCGCACGCGGTAGTTTTCCGTCATCGACCCACCCCAGTCGCACATATGGCACAACACCGACACGCACCCGCGGTCGTCACCCGGGCAGGTGGCAACTGCCGGTTACCAGTCGAGCGGCCACGTGATTATGCCCTCGACCAGTGCGGCAAACAAACCGGCCGCAATCAAATCGGCAGTGGTGCCCGGGTTGCGGCGGTGCCCGTCGCTACGCAGCCAGAAATCGAAATCGGCCAGGGCCGCATGGTAGTCGCCTTGGCCGGGCAGTCCTGCGGCCAGGGCCACAGCCGCTCGGGCCGTGGCCTCCTGGGCAGTGGCACATCCACACTTCCGCGCGATCAAACTGTCGGGCTCGGCGGCCAGCAGCCGCAGGTGGGTATGTACAATGGCGGCCGACAAGCCCCAGCCAGCCTGCACCCCCTCGGCAACCCAGGGAACCACCTGCTGGAAAACATCGGAAAAGTTGTCGACATATTGCCGCGCCACGCGGTCGCGATCCGCGGCCAAGCGCATCGCCGCGCGCAGGTCGCTGGGTGGC
The DNA here is from genome assembly GCA_964434905.1 of uncultured Pirellulales bacterium. Taxonomy (GTDB): domain Bacteria; phylum Planctomycetota; class Planctomycetia; order Pirellulales; family CAYNRE01; genus CAYSXM01. The sequence goes on from CAYSXM010000567.1 coordinate 3,715, forward strand.
CGATCGGCCACGTCGGCGGTTTCCACGCGGCCCATCCCGCCGGGCTGCGCCGAGCGAATCGCCGCGTAAA
>CAYSXM010000568.1:0-3783 GCA_964434905.1 uncultured Pirellulales bacterium
TGCGCGCGCGGTCGAGGCGTATCGATTGTCCGTCGAGCGATAAGCCACGGCCGGTCACCTGGGCCGGCTGACCAACGATGTTCACTAACACGTTGCCGGGGCCTGTTTGTTCGAGGGCCAGCGTGTCGCCGCGCACCACCAGCGGTTGATCGTCGGGTTCGGCGACTTGCGATTCCACTAGCTCGACGTTGCCTTGTACATCGGCCCGCGAAAGCTCGGGTTGCGTGTCGCGCACCACCAGTTCCACCTGCAGTGTTTGGCCACGCACGTGGAACCTGCGATCCGGCGGCCCGGGCGACACAATGCTGGCAGCGGGCACGTCGACGGCGTTGGCAGGCGCGGGGGCCGACACGGCAGTGGGGCTGGGCAACACGCCCGGCGCGATGGGAGCATCGGGGCGCACGATCCAGGCGCGCAGGGTTTGCACATTGCCCGTTAGCGCCGAGGATTGAATCGACACCTGACCCTCGGCCAGCAGCCGTTCGGGCGCCAGGCGCGGTCGACCCGGAGGCTGCCCCGAGACAGGGGGCGCGGCGGGCAAGGGGATGAACCAGACGTGAATCGCCTCGGCGTCGAGCCCGCCAACCTCGGTAGCGAAAACATGCGCCGCGCCGTCGAGCGAGAGCACCTGTTCTTGCTGGTGTTGCTGGAACCGCACACCGCGTGACCAACGGGCTTCGAAGGGTTGGCGCGGGGCCGGATCGGAGATTCCGGCGCTGCTCGAAGCGCCTGGCAACAGGCCGCGCAGGCTGCCCGACCCCGTGGCGATGAATGTGCCCCAGGGGTTGTCGGCGGCGGGTGAGAACTGCACATGCTGGGCCTGCAACTCGTCGTGGCCGCGTGTGAGCACGGCCAGTTGGGGGTCTTCGAGCATCACCTCGCGCGTTTGCAGATGGTAGCGCAGTCGCTCGCCCCGGGCGTTGGCTTGGGCCGCAGGGGAACGGACCTGCACGGGGTGCCCTTGAGCCTCGAGCCACTCGGGTTGCCAGCGGCCACCGGGGGTGGCGGGGTTGGCTGGGGTGGCGGGTTGCGACGCGGCAAAATGCAGGGCCAACAGTTCGGCTTGCAACTGGTCTCCGTGACCGTCGGCCGACAGCCGCACGACAGAGACCGCCTCTTGGAAGGTACACACACGCGCTTCGAGATCAAAGCGAAAGGGGCCAGCGCAAGTAACCTCGACCGGAGGTTGATCGCCTGGCGGTCGTTGCTGATCGTGAGCAGTGGGTAGCAGCCCTCGTCCAGCCATGACCAGCCGCATGCGCACATCTTGTCGTAGCTCGAAGGCTCGGATGCCGGTGATGGCCGGTCCGTGTGCGGCGGGGCCGGCTGGATCGGCGATCAGTTGGATTTCCATATCTCGGCCGCGACCCTGGTTCGATCCGACACGAAACTCCACCGGGTGCGGCGTGCGAATGGTTTCGCCGGTCAGTTCGACATCGCGCGTGGCAATCCGCAGATCGTCTTGGGGCCCAGGTTGTTTCTGATCGCTGTGGATCGTAATGGGCCCCAACAGTTTGCCTCCCAACAGCCGACCGATGCGGGCCGAGCTGAGATCGAAGGCTTCGTCGAAGCGCAGCTCGGCTCCTTGGGGGGCTCGCAGCACCAGCGCTTGGCGCTTTCGCTGTTCGTCGCTGGGAAACTCGCCGGAGGGAAACACGATGATCGTGCAGGGCTTGAGCAGCACTCGGCCGTCGCCCAAGTTTTGGTGATGGTCCAACAGCAGCAAGCCGCGCGGCGACTCCAGAATTTTGGGCGTGCGCAGCTCCCAGTCGTCTCCGGAAAACCAGTAACCCAATTCGGCTCGCTGACGATCGACAACATCGACCGTGGTTCCCCCGACCGCATCGGCAGGCGCGTGGTGTGCCAGGATCGGTGGCGGTTCCACCACCGGCACCACGACCAACGCATAGACTCCGTAGGTGGCTAGCACCACGGCGAGCGTGACCGCCATGCGCGTCAGTCGGGCGAGGGTGTTCACCATGGAAATTCAGCACGATCGGGCAGTAGGTCGCAGTTTTGGCAACCGCGGGAGCCGGCAGGAGTGCCGCCCCAGGCGTAACGGTCGATTAGGCTTCGAGGAACCTGCGCAACAGGTCGTCCCAGCGTCCTTGGGCCTTTAATATGGTTTCGATCACTTCCCGTACGGCGCCCATGCCGCCGGCGGCTTGGGTCACCAGGTGCGCCGTGGCGCGGACCTCGGCGCAGGCATTGCACACTGCCACGCCCAAGCCCACCTGGCCGAACACGGGCAGATCGGGCAGGTCGTCGCCGATGTAGCAAACCTGTTCGCCGCGTAAGCCCAGCGAGGCAAGGATTTCGCGTACGGCCGGGGGCTTGTCGTCGACGCCCTGGCGCACCAAGGCGATTCCCAGTTCGGCTGCTCGGACCTCGACCACGTGCGAGGTCCGACCGGTGATCAGGCCGAATCGGCCTCCGGCGCGCTGCCAAAGCCGAATGCCGGTGCCGTCGCGGACGTGAAATCGCTTGCTTTCAATGCCCTGGTTATCGAACACCACGGCGCCGTCGGTGAGCACGCCGTCGACGTCGGACAAGATCAGTTCGACGGCGCGACAACGTTCGGCCACGGGCGGGTGGTGGTCGGTCGCCATGGAATGCTGGCCTCGCGGTTGGTGTCGCCAACGCTGGCGGCGTGGCGGGAATGGCACGGGTGGCGCGGCGGGGTTACGGTGCGGGCTCGGCCGGAAGGAAGGCCACCACGTCGGTAATATCGATCAAGCCAACGGGTTGGCCGTCTTCATCGACCACAGGTAGTTCACTGATCTTGCGTTCGGCCAGAATCGCCACGGCGTCGATCGTGGCCGAACCCACTGGCACGGTGGTGGGGTGCGGCGTCATTACTTGGGCTACGGGGCGGTCGAGCGCGCCATCGACGCGCTGCTCGAACAGGCGGGCCAGGTCGCTATCGGTAAACAAACCCGACAAGCGGCCCAGATCGTCGACCAGCATGATGGCGCCCGTGCGGCGATCGGGCCGGCTGGCGGCCACAAACACCTGACGCACCGACATCTGATCGTGTGCCACGCGGCATTCGTGTCGGTGCCGCATGATGTCTTCCACCTTGCTGAGCTTTCGGCCAAGGCTGCCGCCGGGGTGGAACCGCGCGAAGTCGGCGGGGCCGAAAGCGCGCATGCGGCTGGTGACCAGCGCCAGGGCGTCGCCCAAGGCCAACATGACGGTCGTGCTGGTGCTGGGTGCCAGCCCCCAGGGGCAGGCCTCGCGGAGCGGCCCCAGTTCCAAGGTAACGGTGGCGCTGCGGCCTAGGGTGCTGCCGCGTTTGCCGGTCAGCGCGATGATCGGAGCGCCCAAGCGCACCAACGAAGGCAGCAAGCGAACGACTTCTTCCGTTTCGCCACTTTGCGACAGCACCAGTACGACGTCGTCGATGCGCACGCGACCCAAGTCGCCGTGCACCGCTTCGGCAGGGTGTAGAAAATGGCTGCGCGTGCCGGTGGAGGCCAGCGTGGCGGCGATTTTCTGGCCTTCGTCGGCGATCTCCGTTCAGCCAATCTTGTGCGGCGTGCGATCTCTATCTTTCGCCGCCATACTACCTTTCCATCGGAGGGGATCGCCGCACCGCAGGCGATCCCCGGAATTGGCTGGTCCGATCATGCGGCCTACTGGACCCAAGGGTTTCCGGCGATCATGCTGACCGATACCGCACCGTTCCGTTATCCTGATTATCACCGCGACTCCGATACCGCCGATAAGATCAATCCCGACAAACTGGCGCGGGTGGTGATGGGTATAGAAGAGATTGTTCAC
>CAYSXM010000569.1:0-3769 GCA_964434905.1 uncultured Pirellulales bacterium
CCTAGCCGGCACTGCCCCCGGGGAACTGCAAAGAGAAATGCGAGAATCGGAGCACGGGCAAAGCCAGTGGCACCCAGGCGCGGGTTTGTAGATTTATTCCAGGAAGTCGTCGTATGTCGCTGGCAACGGCCGAACGCACACCTGGACTGCGGCCGATGGCCATCGTCTGCGTGGCGGCTGCGTTGTCCATTGGCTGGGGCATTCGCGGCAACTATGGCCATGAGATTGGGGCCATGTTCCCTGGTGCGCTGGCAGCACTTGCAGCGTGTTTGGTGTCGGGGCGAGCCGATTGGCAAGCGCGTTGGCCTTACTTCGCTCTATGGGGTGGATTGGGCTGGGGCTTCGGCGGTTCCATCAGCTACATGCAGGTGATCGCCTACACACACTCGGGCAGTGGCCCCTCGCAACTATATGGGTTTGCGGGTCTGTTCTTGATTGGCTTTCTGTGGGCTAGCCTGGGCGGGGCAGGTACCGCGCTGGTGGCGACGTTGGATCGCCGCCGGCTGACCGAGTTGTTTCGGCCGCTGCTCTGGGTGTTGGCTATTCTGACCTTGCTGCACGTAGTGCTGCCCGAATTGCTGACGCGCGTGCAGAAACTGGAAGGGGCGATGCGACGCCAAGACAGCGCGCTCTACTGGTTCGACGGCGATTGGTTGTCGGCCGTGGTGCTGCTGTGCGGTCTGCTGGTATACGATCTGGCAGATCGTCGCGGACGGGGCCTGGGCGATTTGCTGGTCTGCATTCTGGCTGGCACCGGCGCGGGCGCGGTGCTGGGTTGGGTACTGCGCGCGACCGGCCTGGGTGCCGTGATCTGGCCTTGGCTAGTCAGGCCGCAAGGAGACGTCAGCCTGTTCCCCGCGGAGAAACTGCCCATCAACTGGCCAAATTTCGTGCCCCAAATTCCCGAACACCTGGGCTGGATGATGGGTCTGATGGTGGGAATTGGAGTGCATTTCGCACGACGGGGCCAGTTTCGCAATGGTAGTCGACTGTTTGTGTGGATGTGTGCCGGATGGCTGGCGAGCTTCTTGATTTTCCCCACATTACTGGGGATGAGGCTTACTCCGCCACGTGGAGATGACTGGGCGGGCATCTTGGGTGTGATGCTGGCGTTGCTATGGTGGTGCTACGCCGAGCGGCTGCCTGCGGTGGCCTGGTCGGCACTGGCTTGTGGGACTTTGGGCGGCTGTGCGTTCTCAGGCGCTGCCTGGCTAAAGATGGCCATGATGTCGTTGGGGCATCCCGCTTTGGCGGGTCCCGAGGGGATTTCAGATGCCTGGCGTCACTATCAATCGGCCAACTGGCACAGTTTCTTGGAACAGACTTATGGTTGGGGTAACGGCGTCGGTGTAGCCATTACCCTGGGTTTGCTGAGCCGCTGGTTACCGCAACTCGACAACCAAGCGCCCCGGCAACGATGGACAGAATTGGTGTCGATCGTTCTGGCGCTGCCTGGGCTGGTGTACCTGAACCAAGTGCAGAATCTTGACGATTGGACCGTCGAGCGGGCCGGTTATCGCGCGCTGCCGCTGGAGATGACGGCTCCCTGGTTTTCGGCCTGGAAAATGTCGAGCACCGGCTGGTTTTCCTGCTGCTTTGCCGTGGCGACCGTTGGCTTTGTGTGGGTGCTGCTGGCGCATCTGCGGCAACCGCTCGCAATTTGTCCGCCCACGCGCACCGGTCGTGGTCAGTTGGCATTGGTGCTCTTGTTGTGGGCCATGGTGTTGGGCAATTTCGCCAAGTCACTTTCAGGTTTTCACGAACAACGACTTCTGACCGAAGGTGTAATTACGCTGCACGCGGTGCTGCTGACTTGCGTGGCACTGACCTTGCGCACCCCCCGGATCGAGCCGCCGGTCGCTGGCGCGGACTGGTCTGCGCGTTTGCGCAACACCACCGCGCTGCTGGTGGTGGCATGGATTCTGTTGCCCGTGGTGTTTACCTTCACCATCCGTGGCCGCTATGGGTCGCACCCGGCGGGGCACGCGGGTTTGTTGTACCGCTTTGGGCCCGAGGCGGCCTGGCGTACACAGCCTGTCTTGCGTGGTGAAACACACCGCTAGCGCTCGGGCATCGAAATTCGTCGGCTTCTGCGGGAGCTGACTGGTTCAAGATCGCGCCCAGCACATTCGTTTCGAAAGTTGCAGTATGCCTGCTGGCAGCGGCAGTGTGCGGATGGGATGTGATACTGGCGACGCGATTCGCCGTCTGTTCGGCGATGTCGAGCATAGTCCGACGGTGGGCCAAGCCAAACTATCTCAGACTGGCATGCTTCGGCGGCCGGCCATTGTGGCCCCTTCTCGGCCAATTTGCCTCGCCCAATTCGTATTCTGGGCGTGGTTCTTTGTCGAGGGAACGACAGCCTGGGCCCGTTGACGCGATACGTGACGACAGGCGATGATAGTAGTGCCCAGGCCAGATGGCGCGACGAGCGATCGCCCGTAGACTGTGCACCGGCAACGCCGTCTGTGGATGTCAGAGATTGAAATGGCTTCTTGGCGAGGGATGCGTCTGTGATCGAACGCAACTACGTAACCATTGTGTCGGGTTTGCCGCGGTCCGGGACCTCGATGATGATGCGGATGCTCGAGCGCGGGGGAATTCCCGTGTTGGTCGACAACCAGCGGACCGCCGATCCTGATAACCCCAACGGTTACTACGAATTTGAACCGGTAAAGAAGACCAAGGAAGACCCCTCCTGGGTCGAAGGTGCGTCGGGCAAGGTGGTGAAGATGGTCCACCTCCTGCTTCTGGACCTGCCATTAACCTATCAGTACCGCGTCGTCTTCATGCGCCGTCGCCTTGAAGAGGTCGTGAAGTCGCAGGATGTCATGCTCGAGCGCCACGGCAAGGAAGCGGCCGACCTGCCCAAGGCTCGGTTGATGGATGTCTATCTGAAACAGATCGCGAAAGTTCAGGCGTTCATGGAATCTAACGGCGGCGCGTTCGAGTTTATGGAAGTAGATTACAACGCATTGCTGGCCGATGCCGAATCGCAGATCGAACCGGTTAGCGACTTTCTAGACGGGCTGGACACCACGGCGATGAAGTCGGTCGTGGATCAGTCGCTGTATCGCAATCGGGTGCACTAGTGCTCCGTCGCAGCTTCGCCCGAATTGTTCATGAGCCTTCTGCTACGGAATTGCCTGGGCGACCCCTTGCGCATCGAACTGCGATCGTGAGCTGACACATGAGACCATTTCGTGATCCGTTGCTTAACGACAGCTATGAGCAGTTGGGGTATTGCGTCGCACCGCTTTTGGAATCGGGCGAGGTGTCCGAGTTGACAGATGCGTTTCACGACTGCGAAGAGTGCCTGGAGTCTGGCTTCCACGCGACGATGCACAGCCCCAGTCGTGACTATCGGCAGCGGGTTTGCGAGTCGATTCGCAGCGTGGTAGGTCCACGAGTGAGGGAATATTTGCCCGGCTTTCGTGTTTGCGTCGCCAACTACGTGGTCAAGCGCCCTGACGGCGCCGCCAGTGAAGTCGCTCTGCACCAAGATTGGTCGTTCGTCGATGAAACCAAGCACATTTCACTAAATGTGTGGTGCCCCCTGATCGATGTCGACGAACACAATGGATGCCTGTGGGTGGCCCCGGGCAGTCACCTGTTTGCGACGATTCCTCGTGCGCACTGCGACCCACACCCTTTTCTAGATGTCTCCGATTGGCTGGGCCGCGCGGCGCTTCGTCCGATACCGTTTTGCGCGGGGACAGGCGTGTTCTTTCACAGAGCTTTTTTGCACGGATCTCTAGTAAATCGATCG
>CAYSXM010000570.1:0-3761 GCA_964434905.1 uncultured Pirellulales bacterium
AAGTACCAAACGCTGTTTCACTTGGGATGGGATCTGCACCTCGCGATCAAGCCGTGCCTCGATCAGCCGTTTCGAGCCGACGAGTTCCTGTTCCAATACGTCGGTCCGGGTACCCGGGGGCAAGGTGTGATGGCTGAACGTGTGGCAGCCGATCACGTGCCGAGAGGCCAACTGTCTGGCTTGGTCCCAGGTCATGGGATGCAGGTCGTCACCACGCGGCTGTGCGCGCACAAACGCTGCCTGGGGCTGTTCGAGAAACCCTGCCGGCAGGAAGAACCAACCTACGAAGCCATGTCGTTCCAACAGCGGCGCGGCCACGCGCGCCTGACATTGCCAGCCATCGTCGAAGCTGAGAATCAGTCCCGGGCGCGCATGCGGCCACCGGCCCTGGCACAGGGCCCACAGGTCGTCCCACCCCACGGGTTGATAGTGCCGTGCCCAGTACCGCAGTTGCACCTCGAACGAAGCCGACTGGCCAGACAGGACTTCATGGCAATTTAACACGCGAATGAATGGTCGCTGCACACGGCGCGCCAGAGCGTGCCCCCACCGCGTGGCGCCAACTAGATCGAGCCCGCGGGCCACCCAGGCCTTGGCAGGGTGCAGCGGGCGATAGCGGATGTCGAGGGCGTCGCCCCAGGCATCGCGCTTGGTGTCATCGGTTTCAGTCATTCGGGTGCCGAATAGATGCTGCGCTGACCTCGGCCATCGAGCACCAGCATGGCACGTTCAGGATCGACAACGAGCCGCGCCTTGCCGACGAACCCGTAGAGGGCCAACTCGCTGCCCGCATCGGAACCCGACAGTTCGGCCACCACGCGTCCTTGGCGGTCGCGGACCACGAAGCGTTCGGCTTCGACCACGCGCGATTCGCGGGCCAGGATCTTGACCAGCCACGCGCCTGCCACCATGCCCGCGGCCAGGATGGCGATGCCGGCCAATCGCAGGCGGCGATTCTGGGCCTCGACCTTGGCAAGTTTTCGCCGCATCGAGGCGAATTCGCTCTTGAGCTGGATTTGATCGAAATCCACGCCAACACTCCTGACTGCGCGAAACAGAATTGGCAACTCGTGTCACAATGCGTCTGTCACTATGCTGGAAGTGGCTGTCTGGAACAAGCACCACGCAGTTGGACCAGTCCCCAGCACCCGTCGCAGTTCCCGCCCTCGATACACCTGGCTCGCAAACCCACGATGCACTCGGCTGGCAAAATGCCGGGCGACCAATCGCCGCGCCGGTCCATTTGGCCGCGGTGTCGGCCCCGGTTTGGATTGAGATTGCTGGTCCTGGCCTGGCTGGCTGTGGCCGTTGTATTGGGCCGCTGGGCCGGTTCGGCACACCGCCAGCGCCGCCTGGCCGAGCAGGTCGAGCACTGGGGAGGTTACGTAACCTATGACCGCGACGCGGCTGGCGATTCCGCTGCCTGGACCGCTACCTGGGCCGGCATCGACCGCCGCGACTGGTTCCAGACCGTGGTCCAGGTCTATTTGCAGGGGCCCGAAATTGGCGACGAGCACCTGGCCCGCATCGGAAACCTGACCGAGCTACGGCTGGTCGTGCTCGAACGAACGAGCGTAACCTCTGGCGCGGTTGCCAGTTTTCGGCGGGCGCACCCGCACTGCTTTGTCAGTCGTTAAAGAATTGCTGTAGCGACGTGCGTTTATCGAGCGGTGCCGGGGTGCGCGGAGCGGTACCGGCAACCAACTGCGTTGCTGCTACCAGCCAGAGCTGGCAAGGCTGGGCGCCTGGCAGGTGGGAAGAATTCCAGGCTAGTGGTGTTCGACCGCGCGCCAGATCGGCGATTTGGCACAGCGGCGGTCTGCAGATGCCGTGGGCGCGGTACTATAGCTCCGAGGCGATGCGAACCGCGAACCACCGAATTTCAACCATCTGCGCAAACACCGAGGAGCAAGTCGACCGTGGAGCGATGCACCGATTCGATACCACCATGGCCAGACTGTCGGAGGGCTATACGACGATGCTGGCCGGCCAGTGGCCTGATCCTGATGGCAGTCTCGTGGCCGGCGCTGGCACCCTGCAGCTCATGCGCGACCGACCAGGCACCGGTTTCTGTTGCCGCTCCGCCGGGCTCAAATCGCGCGGCCCCGATGCCACAGACGGCAGGCCTGGTAACGCGACTGTTGGCCTCGACCAGCGTGTTGTTAGCCGCGCTGGTCGCAGTCTTGGCGGTAGCTTTCGGGGGGCGTGTGGTGGGCGCGATTGGAATCGACGGACTAACCATGATTGCCATGCTGGGCAGTGCCCAGTTCGCAATATCGTTCCTGGCGCGTTGGACCAACAATGTCTTGGCGGTCGCGTTGGGGCCCCTGGCAATTTTTGTCGCAGGGCTTGGCAACGAGGGATTGACCTCCTTGGTGCTCGCGACGACGGTCGTGCTGGCACCAAGGATTGGCACCTTGACCTTGGCGAATGTCACCGTGTTTTTGCTCAATGGAATTTTCAGCGGGCAGCTAGGATTGACCGATCTTGTGTTCGTCGGAACGAGCGTGGCAGTGGGCGAACTGGCCCTAGGCGCCGCCGGCGTCACCGCAGGGCCTTATCGCTTAGATCGCCATCGGCTGGGCCCCTGGGGCCTGGCGCGTTTGGCACTGGCCATTGGGGCGGCCAATGCAGGAGCCCTGGGCCTGCAATATTGCCTGTATCAGGTGTGGTTTCGACTGATGTTCGCGCCTTGGTACGTGGCCGCCGTGACGCTCATCACCGGGTTGGGGTACGGCGCCTTGGGGGCCGCGGTCGGAGGCCGTTTGGGCCGATCGCTGCGGAGCGTGGCGAGATGACTTCGGCAGCCGTTTGCGATTCTCTTGGTTTTGTCTATCCCGGACGCGACGTGCCGACCTTGGTCGACGTTTCGCTAGTCATCGAGCCTGGGCAATGGGTGGTGGTGGCCGGCGCCACCGGGTCTGGAAAAACCACCTTGCTGCGTGCCCTGGCCGGGCTAATTCCCCGGCATTCGCAAGGCATCGCCGTGGGCCGCGTATTGGTCGGAGGATACGACACGCGGACCGCGACGCCTTCGCAATTGAGCCGCGCGGTGGGGTTCGTGCAACAATCTCCGGACGATCAACTTTGTGCCTCGACCGTCGACGGCGAATTGGCCTTCGGTTTGGAGAACCTGGCCTGGCCTGCCCCGGCGATTGCACAGCGTCTGGAACTGGCGCGCGCCCAATGGAATTTCGGCACAACGGGCGACCAACCCACCCGGAACCTGTCGGGTGGCCAAAAGCAACGTCTTGTGCTGGCCGCAATACTGGCCATGGAGCCCCGACTGCTCGTGCTGGACGAACCATGCAGCCAGCTCGATCAACAGGGAACCGCCGAACTGTTGTGCGAAATCGAACGCTGCCGCGCGGCGGGCGTCGCCGTGGTCATGTCGGAACATCGGCTGGGCCATTTGGTGAACCGCGCCGATCGATTAGTAGTGCTCGACCATGGCCGGTTGATGGCAGACATGCCGCTGGACGATCAATCGGCCTGGCCCCAGGCGCTCGCGCGGCACCAGGTCGCGCCACCCGCACTGGCACAGGTGGCCATGAACTGGGGGCTTTCACCGCGCAGCGATGTCACGGCGTGCGAGCAGGCGTGCTTAACGGCAGGCGGTCCGCCCGGCGAAACGGGGCTCGCATCGACCGCCGAGTGGGACCACCGAGAACCAAGAACCGCGCCAACAAGGGTAGAGCAAACGGCGCCCGCGGCACCGATCGATTCGTCGGCCAGGCGGCCGGTGCTGTCGGCCAGGGGGC
>CAYSXM010000571.1:0-3756 GCA_964434905.1 uncultured Pirellulales bacterium
CGCGCGAGACCGCCTGCCAACCATCTTGCCGGTGGCGCACGATCGCCAGCTTGAACGCCTCGCACGCGTCGGCCACATCGTCAGGCAGCTCGGGTAGCTCGGCAAATGGTCGCGCGGCCTCTGCCCGGTCACCGTGGCTCTCTGCAATCGACCCGGCTTCTCCGCTGGCATCGCGCGCCGTGCGGTCCAGTTCGCGGTCATCGGCAGCACTCGAGCCATCGACGGCGCTCGATCCATCGACGGCGCTGTCCAACTGCGAGTTCATGACGCCAACTTGGTCGTCATCGAAGCTCGAAACCAGCACCTCGCGACCATCCAGCACGCTGGCCGCATCCTCGTCGAGCTCGGAACTAATGACATCTTCCGGACGTGGTTTCTGATCGTCGGGCGCGCCGACCGCTTCCCATCGCTGCTCGCGCATGGCGTTGACCGACCAGCCATTCTGCAGCGCGCCCTCGAGCCACAGTTCGGCATCGGTCCAGTCGAGCGCCGCCTGGAAATGACTCCAGTACAGCCCGGCATAGGTACCGCGCGTGGCCCCGAAACGATCCCACGCCCTTCGCAGCCGGCCCACGTGCTGGCTGGTTACCGCCCCCACCCGGCGCGACCAGGCGTCGTCAGAGTACTCCGCGGCGGGGGCCTCTACGGCGCGCATCGCAGCACGCCACTCGGAAATAATGCGGCCCTTCTCCCAGTTGGTCGAACTAACCAGTTGCTGCCAGCGTCCCGTGAAATCTGCTGAGGTGCCATCCACCCAAGCGATCGTGCTGTCGTGCTCGGCATCCATGTCGGTCCATTCCTGTTGCGCTGGTCAATGTCTGGTCGGCCGCGTCGAGCGGCGATTCTAGGGCATCCATCGGGCACCTGCCACCAGCCAACTGGCCGGCTTTCGCGATCGCTACCAACCGTGCGTCGGCATAAGCCATTTGCGTGGAAAACTCCACTCTCTGCGAGCATTTGCAGCCTGTGGAAAACCTGTTGCCAACCGCGGCGGCCAGCACCATCGCCAGGCCGGGGCACGACCGAACTCGTCGTTGCCGTGGTCTTCCCAGGCATCTGGCCAAGCGCCCGCGGAAGACAATTGCAGGTGAGAACCGCCGAAAGGTTCCCACGCAAACTTCATTGGTTGCGGGGGGTCACGGCTAGTAGTCGCCGCGCATGGTCGCTGCTTCCATGATCGCCTGTTCGGTCGCCGCCCCCCTCGCGAACTCGCCTCGCAACCGCCCCTCGCAAAGCACCAGAATCCGATCGCACAGCGCAATCAACTCGGGCAATTCGCTCGAGGTAATGATCACACCCAGGCCTTGCTCGCACAGCGAGTGGATCAGGCGATACAACTCTGCCTTGGCTCCCACGTCGATGCCCCGTGTCGGATCGTCCAACAGTAGCACCTTGGGCCCCGTGAGCAGCCAGCGTGCCAAGATCGCCTTCTGCTGGTTCCCACCGCTCAGGCTGGTGATCGGGGCCCCTAACCCGGCCGTCTTCACCCCCACACGCTCGACCGCCGCCTGGGCTTGCCGCCGCGCCCAGCGCGGTCGCAGAAAGCCCACCTGGGTCGCCTTTCCCAGCGCGCACAGACCGACGTTTTCACCCACGTCGAGCTGATCAAAAATTCCCAGCCGTTTGCGATCTTCCGTGACGAGTGCCAATCCGGCCTCGCGCGCTTCGGCCGGGTGCCGGAACCGGACCGGTTGCCCATCCAGCAGAATCTCTCCCTCAGGCGACACCGGCGACGCCCCGAACAGCGCTTCCAGCAGCTCGGTTCGGCCGGCGCCTAGCAACCCGGCCACGCCCAGCACCTCGCCGCGCCTGAGCGCCATGGAAATATTCTCTAAACGCCACCGCCGCGCGTGCCCCGGCCAGGCTAGCCGCAGCGACCGCACCTCCAGCACCACGTCGCCCCCAGCCGTGGCGCGCGCCGCCTGGAACGACTCGATCTCGCGCCCCACCATCGCGTGCGTGACTCGCCGCGCATCGGTCGCCTGCCGGTCGAACGTCTCTACCAGCCGCCCGTCGCGCAGCACCGTGATCCGATCCGCCAATCGAAACACTTCGTCCATCTTGTGCGAGATGTACAAAATCGTCACGCCGCGCGCGCGCAGCCGATCGATTACCCGAAACAGCCGCGCCACCTCGGTCTCGGTCAGCGCGCTGGTGGGCTCGTCCATGATCAGAATTTCCGCCTCCAGCGCCAGCGCCTTGGCGATTTCGATCAATTGCTGGTCGCCAACCCGCAGCGAACCGACCCGCGCCGCGGGCAATGCCAGACACTCGAGCTCGACCAGCCGCTCGGTCGCTTCGGCCTGCATGGCGCGTTCGTCAAGCCAGCCAGCACGCCGGGTTCGTTCGCGCCCCAAGAACAAATTGGCGGCCACCGACAACTCTTCCACCAGGTTCAATTCCTGATGAATGATGCTCACCCCCGAGCGCTCGGCGTCGCGCGTATCAACAAACCGAACCGCGCGCCCGGCCACCCGCACCTGGCCTTCATAGTCGGGAATCACCCCGGCCAGAATTTTCATCAGGGTGCTTTTGCCGGCGCCGTTCTCGCCCACCACGGCATGAATCTCGCCACGGCGTATATCCAGGCTTACATCCGCCAGCGCAGTCACCCCAGCAAACCGCTTGGTGACGTGCGACAAGGAAACCCAAGGGCTCTGGGGTGCTTCGCAGCTCGCCACGCTCGCGCCTCGCCCTACAATGCCCCGTCAGCAGCCGCGTCGGCTGGTACTTCCACTTTCGCTGCCTCTGCCGGTGCTGCCTCTGCCGGTGCCGCTTCTGCTGGTGCTGCCTCTGCTGGTGCCGCCTCTGCTGGTGCCGCCTCTGCTGGTGCCGCCTCTGCTGGTGCTGCCTCTGCTGGTGCTGCCTCTGCTGGTGCCGCTTCTGCTGGTGCTGCTTCTGCTGGTGCTGCTTCTGCTGGTGCTGCTTCTGCTGGTGCTGCTTCTGCTGGTGCTGCTTCTGTTGGTGCCGCGATGGCACGCGGCTTCCAAACGACCGCTACGTCGTACAGCCGTAGCGAGTCTTTCTGTGTTCCCACGGCCAGAGTCTGGCTATTCGGTGAAAATGCCACGGACCATACGGTACTGGTCTGACCATCGAGCGTGGCTCCCAACGCGCCGGTCGCGGCGTCCCACACCTGCACCAACCGATCGTATCCGCCCGAGGCCAACCACCGCCCATCGGGCGAAAAGGCCAGGCATGTCGCCCAGTTGTGATGCCCCGCTAGCGTGGCCCGCGTCTGGTTCGTGGCCAGATCCCACAACTTCACCTGATAGTCGGCGCCCGCCGTGGCCAACGTCTGATCTCCCGGCGCAAACGCCACGTCCCATACCGCGTCGGCATGGCCTTCGAGCTTCGCGCGCTCCTGTCCACTGGCCAGGTCCCACAGCCGGGCAGTGTTATCGCTGCCGCCCGAGGCCAGCGTTTTCCCGTCGTGCGAAAAGGCCACCGCGCGCACCAACCCTGTGTGGCCCGACAGCGTGGCTTGCTCGGCGGCGCCCGCCACGTTCCACAGTTTCACCGTGCCATCTTCGCTCGACGAAGCCAGCACCGCCCCGTCGGGCGAAAAGTCCACATCGGTCACCCAGTTCTTATGGCCCGCCAGCGAGGCCTTGAGGTCGCCCGTGACAGCGTCCCACACGCGTACCAGTTTGTCGTAACAGGCCGTGGCTAGCAGCGACCCGTCGTGCGAATAGTCGATCGCCCACACCGCGGCGGGATGTCCGGCCAGCGCCAGGTGCTGATGGCCATCTGCCA
>CAYSXM010000572.1:0-3751 GCA_964434905.1 uncultured Pirellulales bacterium
CGCCTGGTCAGCACTTCGGGGTCGTCACGTTCCAGTTCAAACTCCGCTTCTAGGATCAACAACTCGTCGAGGTTGCTTTCGCGATAGGCAAATTCGAGCTCGTCGCGACGCCGCTCGACCATTTCTCCCGCGCGCGTCAGCAGCGTCACCCGGCTGGCCCATTGCCCCACATCGCCGCCACGACTGCCGGCATTGCCCCGCAAGGCGCCTCCCACCGTTCCGGGAATGCCCACCAACGTTTCCAAGCCCGCCAACCCCTCGCGCACCGTCGACGAGATGAGATGCCCCAGCCGAGCACCCCCTCCGGCCACCGCCGTCTGGCCGCTCGTTCTTAAACCCGTGAACGCTGCCTCGGAAAGAGCCAGCACCACACCCGGCAGCGTCGCGTCGCGCACCAAGACATTCGATCCGCCCCCCAGCACGCGCAGCGGCAACTGCTCGTCGCGCGCGCGAACCACCAGACGAGTTAACTCTTCGTGCGAGCGAGGGCGTGCAAACCACTCGGCGGGCCCGCCTAGTCGTAACCAGGTGAGAGGCGCCAGCGGCTCGCCCGATCGCACAAACGACTCAAAACCTTTGGAATACTCCATCGCGCAATTCCCGCATGTCGCCTGCACCCATCAGCACTACCACATCGCCGAGTGCCAACCACTCATAAACCTGGCATGCCAGTTCGGCCGTCGAATCGGCAGCCAGGGTGGCCACTCCTCCCCCAGCCGTGCGCTGCGCCAAGTCGGTGGCCGTCACCTCGCCAGCCAGCGGTTTACCCTCGCGGGCACGCCAGATGCCGGCGATCGCCACAACTTCGGCATTCTGCAAGCTTTGGGCAAACTCGTCTAGCAGGGCAGCCGTTCGCGTCGCCTGGTGGGGTTGAAACACGCAGGCTACGCGGCGTCCGGGATAGGCTTCGCGCACGGCGGCCAAACCGGCTCGAACCGCCGTGGGATGATGCGCGTAATCCTCGATCCACGCAATGCCAGCGGGGCCCGGAACCGCTTCTAGCCGCCGCGCCAGTCCGGGAAACGCTTCCAGCGCCGCTCGAATGTCCGGTGTCGAAACTCCCAGTTCGGCCGCCAGTGCCACTGCGGCCAAACCGGCCAGAACCTGGTGCCGCCCCAGCAAGCGAGACGAAAAATCGCCCACCCGATGGCCCCGGAAACGGACCCGGAAACGGTACCGGCCGGCCATCGAATCGAGAATTTCGGCTCGCCATTGTGCCGGCGCTGCCACTGCGAAATCGATCACGCGGGCCACGGCCCCGAGCGCCGCGCTACGCGTCGTTGCGCATTCGGCCCGCACCAATAACAAGCCATCGCGCGGCACCTGGCACATGAACTGGGCGAATGCCCGACCGAGCGACGGTAGATCGGCAAAACAATCGAAATGATCGGGCTCGATACCGAGCACCACGGCCGTCTGAGGCGCAAGGGCCAAGAAGTTGCCGCGATATTCACACGCCTCGGCCACCAACCAGCCCGAGCGACCCCGGCGGCCGGCGGGTGCTCCGCCCACTAGATCGGCACCAATCACTGCCGACGGATCCCATCCGGCCTGCGCCAGCACTGCGGTCACCAGCGCGGCGGTGGTCGATTTGCCGTGCGTGCCAGCCACGGCCACGGTGTGCCGTTGGGCGGCCAGGCGGCCCAGGCACTCGGCATAGCTGATCGTCTCCAGTCCGCGCGCTGCCGCGGCGCGCCGTTGCGGATGGTCAGGCGGCACTGCAGCAGAGCAAATCAACAACTGGCATGCCTCGGGCAGGTGCAATGCATCGCGGCATAGGTGCACGCCCGAAGGCCAGCTTGCCTGGTGTGCCGCGGGTGCGTCGTCGCTGCCAGAAATGGTCCAGCCGGCGGACGCCAGCAAGCTGGCCAAGCTGCGCATGCCTGCACCACCGATACCCACCAGATGCGCCGTTCGAGGCGACCATGACGAAGGCCTCGAGTCGCCGAGGCACTTCGCTGGCAAGTCACCGCCGATTTGCCGCCCGCCCGCCATGCGTTATTCCCGGACCACGGCCGCTGTCATGGCACCCATCGCGCTCAGCCGCTCGCCGACGGCGGCGTGCGTGCCACAAAATCGACAATGTGTTCGGCGATGATCGGGCCTTGGTCTTCCTGCAGGAAATGACCTGCCCGCTCGATGGTGATCACGGGCTGTTCCTTGGCCGAGGGAATCAGTTGTCGAAAGAACCGGTCGCCGCCGCGCGTCACCGGATCGCCGTCGGCAAACATGACCAGCGCCGGCCGGGTCCAGGTAGCGAAAAACTCGCGCGCGCGCCGCATGCCAGCCGAGCCCGGGTCGTCGGGCACGATCGGCACCAGGCGGGGAAACATCAGTGTGCCCATCTTGTAGCTGGCATCGGGAAAGGGGGCCTCGTAGGCCGCGATCACGCGGGGGTCGAGGTCGTCGCCGTTTTGAATCGTGCGCTGCATGATCATTCCCACGGGCAAATCGTTCGAGCGTGTGGCAAACTCGCGCCATCGCAGGAACCCTTCCGATGGTGTTTCATCCCCGGTCGGCAAAAATGTGTTCATGATCACCAGACGGGCAAACCGCTCGGGCGCCTCGCTCGCCACGCGCAGCCCGATCAAGCCTCCCCAGTCTTGGCAAACCAGCGTGATCCCTCGCAGATCGAGCGCTGCCAAGAACGCGTGCAGCGTGTCGACATGCATCTGGAACGAGTATTCGTCGGCCAGCGTGAATTTGTCGGACCGGCCAAAGCCCAGGAAGTCCGGCGCCACCACGCGATGCCGCGCCGCCAAAGGCGGAATCATGTGACGATACAGATAGCTCCAAGTCGGTTCGCCGTGCAGGCACAAGATGACTTCGCCCCGCCCCTGGTCGACATAGTGCATCCGGGCTGCGCCCACCTGAACGTATTGCGGTGGATAGTCGAAGCCGGGCAGGTCGGCAAAACACTCGTCGGGCGTACGTACCAGCGGCATGGCAACTGCTCCTGGGCTGAGGGAGGGCCCGAACTCTGGGGGGTATTCACGCCGCCGGCGGGACGTCAGCCAACTATGTGGTTCGTGGCAGGGCCCGGCCGGCTTGTGGAAGCGGCCCCGGATTTGTCAAAGGACGACGGACGCCGCACTAGTGAAGAATGACCCTACTGGTTGACCGAGCGTGCGGCAAGAGGCAACCGGAAAGGGGCTGGCAGCCGGCTCGAAAGAGGTGACCGTGCGGCAAAGGTTGTCGGCCGGTAACCCAGCCCGGCGGCGGCCGATAACCCAGCCCGGCGGCGGCCGGTAACCCAGTCAGCTACCGAGCCGGAATTTGGTCGGTCGTGCCGCGTGCGTGGCTGGCCGCGCGCACAAGCGCCGCCAGGTGCTGCACGGCTGCCGGGCTAAAACTTACCACTTTCTGCGCTGCGCAGCGCCGAGCGCATCATGATCCGCGTGGCCTCGATGAAATAGGCGAAACGCGCATCTTGCGTCAGCCCCTGATGAAAGCGGTAGTATATCTGTTGCGCGATGACCGCCGTCTTGAACAGCGCGAACACAAAGTAATACACCATTTCCGAGGTATCGCGCCCCGTGCGCGCCGCGTACCGCGCCACCAGTTCGCGTCGCGTCAGGCTGCCGGGCTCGGTGGTCGGTGCCCAGCGAATCAGGTGCATTTCCGGTGGGTCGTCGGGATCGATCCAATAGCTGATCGCGGTTCCCACATCCGATAACGGATCGCCCAGGGTCGACATTTCCCAATCGAGCACCCCCACCACGCGCGTCAGATCGCGAGCATCTAGCACCAC
>CAYSXM010000573.1:0-3748 GCA_964434905.1 uncultured Pirellulales bacterium
TGGGCGGATTCAAGGAACTCGTCTTGGGGCTCGAGGGCGAGGGCGTTTTCCGGCGATTGCAATACGAAAGTGGCGGCCACCGCGTGCAGCGCGTGCCGGAGACAGAGGCCAAGGGGCGGATCCATACCTCGGCTGCCACGGTGGCGGTCATGCCAGAGCCCGAAGATGTGGAAATCGACCTCCAGCGCGAAGACTATGTGGAAGAAGTGATGCGTGCCAGCGGCCCCGGCGGACAGCACGTCAACAAGACCAGTTCCGCCATCCGGGTCACCCACATCGCCACGGGCATTGTCGTGAGTTGCCAAGACGAAAAGAGCCAGCACAAGAACCGCGCCAAGGCGCTGCGAGTGCTGAAAACGCGGCTATACGAATTGAAACGCACTGAGGAGAACAAGAAACGGTCGGAGGCCCGAAAGACGCTGATCGGGTCGGGCGACCGCAGCCAGCGCATCCGGACCTACAACTTCTCGGAAAACCGCATCACGGATCACCGCATCAATTTCACGTTGTACAAGCTCGATCACGTATTGGCAGGTAATCTCGATCCGGTCATCGACGCTTGCACCGACTACGATCGCCGGCAATTGCGCGACGCGTTCAACAATTGACGCCAGTCTCGGTTGGCCAGGCCACCCCTGGCCTATTCGCTACCAAGGGCCGCCCGATGTCGGACACCGCAGCCTGGACGATCGGGCGGCTACTCACCTGGACTCAGAAATTTCTGGGAGAACGAGGGGCCGACAGCCCCCGGTTGGATGCCGAGATACTGTTGGCCCACGCGCGCGGTTGTCGCCGCATCGAACTGTATACGGCCTTTGACGAGACCCCCAACGAGACGGTGCGAGCCACGTTTCGCGACCTGGTTCGCCGCCGGGGCGAGGGGCTGCCTGTCGCCTATTTGGTGGGACGGCGCGAATTCTACTCGCTCGATTTTCTGGTATCGCCCGAGGTGCTGATTCCACGGCCGGAAACCGAGTTTGTCGTCGTCGCGGCCATCGATTGGATCAAACGGCAAGCGAACCCGGCAGCTCGCGCCGAGATTTGGGACGTGGGGACCGGCAGTGGCGCGATTGCCGTGGCCGTTGCCAAGCACGCTCCGCGGGCGCGCGTGCTGGCCACCGACATCAGCCCCGCGGCCCTGGCTGTGGCGCGCCAAAATGTCGATCGCCACGCGGTAGCCGATCGCGTGGCATTGCTAGAAAGCGATCTGGCGTCGGCAGTACCGCCCGCGCAGGAGTTCGATCTGGTGCTCAGCAATCCGCCGTATGTGTCGAGCGCCGAGTTCGATCAACTGCCCATCGATGTCCGCCAGCATGAACCCCGCGGGGCACTCGAAGCAGGGCCCACGGGGCTCGAGGTGATCGAACGATTGGTACCGCTCGCGGCACAGCGATTGAAACCAGGCGGCCAACTTATTGTGGAAATCAGCCCTCCATTGGAACATCAGGCCCGCTCGGTCGTCGAGAGCGCGGCCGACCTGCAACTGCTGCCGACCGTGAAAGACCTAGCAGGCCTAGCTCGGGTGCTGGTAGCGAAGAAACGGCCTGCTGGTGTAGGCTGACCTGGTTCTCGGGGCCGGCATCCTG
Organism: uncultured Pirellulales bacterium; assembly: GCA_964434905.1. Classification (GTDB taxonomy): domain Bacteria; phylum Planctomycetota; class Planctomycetia; order Pirellulales; family CAYNRE01; genus CAYSXM01. The sequence continues at coordinate 1,587 of CAYSXM010000573.1, forward strand.
CGCCGGGAGTCCGGCGGGCGGGCAGAGAGCAGGGCAGGAGACATTGGACGGCAAGATCCGCAGGGATGGTTCTCGCCGTGCGGTTTCCATTGGGAGTCGCCACGCATGGAAGTGTGGGAAATTACCGGGGGGCGCCCCTTGTCCGGTTCGGTGGCGGCGTCCGGTTCAAAAAACGCCGCGCTGCCGATCCTGGCGGCCTGCCTGCTGGTCGACGGACCGGTACTACTCGATCGAGTGCCTGCCGTTAGCGACGTGGCCACACTGTTGCGGCTGCTTGGCACCCTTGGCGCTCGGGTGGCCCGAGTGCGCCCACGGTGTTGGCAAATCGAATGCCCACCGGTTGGGCCCTACCTGGCCAACTATCCCTTGGTACGGCGCATGCGGGCCAGCGTTTGCGTGCTGGGGCCGCTGCTCGCGCGGCGTGGACGGGCCGTGGTGGCGCTGCCCGGAGGTTGCCGGCTAGGCGATCGTCCGATCGACTTGCACCTGGCCGGGCTGCGCGCGCTGGGGGCAGAGATCAATCTGGAACGCGGCTATGTCGTGGCCCGTGCCAAACGATTGCGCGGCGCCACGATCGATCTGCGGGGCGCGTGTGGCCCCACGGTGACCGGCACCGCGAACGTTATGTGTGCCGCCACGTTGGCCGATGGCGAAACCATCTTGCACGGCGCCGCGCGGGAAGTCGAAGTTGTCGACTTGGGGAAGTTCCTGTTGGCGCAAGGTGCGCGGATCACGGGGCTAGGAACTTCGACCTTGCGGATAGAAGGTGTGCCACGTTTGACCGCTGCGCCGCATTGCGTGGTGCCCGATCGGATCGAAGCGGCCACCCTGCTGCTGGCCGGCGCGATAACCGCGGGGCAGGTAACGGTGACCAATATCGTTCCTGGCCATTTGCAGTCGGTGCTGCGCGTGCTCAAGACCTCAGGGGCTCGGATCGAGGTAGGTGCGAGTCAAGTCTGCCTGACAGCCCCCACGTGCCTGCGCGCGGCCGATTTCACGGCGCAACCTTACCCCGACCTGCCGACCGATGTGCAGCCGTTGTGGGTGGCGCTGATGACCCAAGCCGCGGGAACTTCGCTGGTGTGCGACCGGGTGTTTCCCGAGCGATTCACCCATTTGGCCGAGCTAACCAGGCTCGGAGCGTGCGTGGAACGCCGAGGTAGCCAAGCCATTGTGCGGGGGCCGCGACCCCTCGTGGCCGCTGCAGTGCGCGGGGCCGATCTGCGCGCCGCTGCAGGCTTGGTATTGGCCGGATTGGCTTCGCACGGCACCACCCGGCTGGAACATGCACACCATCTGGCCCGGGGTTACCAGCATTTGGCAGAAACGCTGCGTTCGCTGGGCGCCCTCATCACGCGGCCGCGCGAAGAACTCGGCCGCCCCCGCGTGGCGCGATCCAGAGATCGCAGGATTGGTCAGCCATCTCGAGTCTAGGAGCCCGTCGGATGATGCCACTGGCTGCTAGGCAGGATCCAACCGGTAACAGCGCCGCGCGTTGTCAGCGAACAGTTTGCGGCGATCCTTCTCGCTGCGAGTGGCCACCAGGCCGGTCAAGGCTTCGGCCCAACGCTGAAAACTCGCCGTGAGATTGCACACTGGCCAGTCGCCGCCGAACATCACCCGATCGGGCCCGAATGTATCGAGCGTGAACTCGACGACCTCTGCCAAGTCCTGAGGTTGCCAGTCGGGCGCGGCCGCGGCCACAATTCCGGACACCTTGCACCACACCTGGTGGTGATCGGCCAGGGCGCGCAGCCCGTCGCGCCAGGCAGCACGCGACGCGGCCGACGCAGCTTGCAATACAGGGTTGCCGCAGTGGTCTACGATGAATCGGGTGTGGGGACACTGCGCAACCAACCTCGCGCCATCGCGAAGATCGGCGGCACGCAGGCACAAATCGAACGACAAGTTCAATTCTCCGAGCAACTGCACGCCGCGAACAAAGGCCGCGTCGAGGCAATAGCCGGCGGGCGTGGCATCTCCATGCAACACCTGTCTTAGCCCCTTGATCTCTGGGACCTTGGCTAGCGGCCGCACATAGTCGGCAAAACCTGCGGCGGCCGGGCGACCCGATACAACCGCCCCCAACAGCATCGAATTCGGGTCGCGACACAGCGCCACGACGTAATCGGCTTCGGCCTGCTGCTGTTCCAGCGCGACGT
>CAYSXM010000574.1:0-3746 GCA_964434905.1 uncultured Pirellulales bacterium
ACTACGCGGGCCCGGAAGCTCGGCTCGAGGTCCGACTAGGCGCCTATCGGATCGACGCGGTGGTGGCGGGCAGGCTGGTCGAGATCCAGCACGCCGGATTGGGGTCGATTCGGGACAAGGTCCGCGCCCTGACCGAACAACACGAGGTGTTGGTGGTCAAACCGCTGATCGTGAACAAGCACTTGGTCAAACTCAGCCGCCGGGGCGGCAGCGTCGTCGAACGACGCCGAAGCCCTAGACGCGGCCAACTGCTCGATCTGTTCCAGGAACTGGTCCACTTTACCCAGGTGTTTCCCCGCCCGCGGCTGACGCTCGACATTGTGCTGGTCGACATCGAAGAATGGCGTTATCCAGGGCACGGCCGACGCCGACGCTGGCGAACAGGCGATTTCCAGGTGGCCGACCAGCACCTGCTGGCGATTCACGATGTGGTTCGCATCTGCGATGCCCGCGATCTGCGGGGGCTGTTGCCGCGCGAGCCGAAGGGACCGTTCGACACGGGCCAGTTGGCCACGGCCATCGACCGCCCTCGCTGGTTGGCGCAGCAGGTGGCCTATTGCCTGCGCGCGGCAGGCGCGATCCACGAAGTAGGCCGTCGCGGCAACTCGCGACTCTATCGCTTCGCGCGCCATACCCGTCGGAATCGCGTCGGGTAAGTGCCCATCGACGCTTGGCAGTTGGCGTGCCGGGATGAGGCCGGCCGCCGGTTTTTTTCCCTTGCTGGCTTCGCCTGGCAGGTCGAATTCAAGTTTTTTTGGAAACGGTGAAGATTCCGTGTGGCCTTGATGGCGCGGGGTGAAAACTTCCAACCGGTTGCCAGCACAGCAGTTGCTGTCACGCTGTCGCGTTTTGGTGGATTGGCATGCCACGAGTGGGGGTTGGCCTAAGCCCTTGGGCGAACAGGGTTTTGGGCTAGTTAAAACAAAATAGTTGACGAAATCAGGCGGATCGGTAAACTGCGAATCACACCTTATGTTGTGGTCTGAAGGGCATCAACTACTATATATTGGTGTTTAGGTAGCGTTGCACCCGAATATATCGGGGGGTCGAGCTGACGTGCCCGGGGGGCAGGAGAGCCCACCGTTTTTCCCGACAAGGACGTCCAGGTTTTCCTGCCCCGGAAAACCTTGGAAGGCGGCACGAGGAACTGACCGGCTCGCGAAAAAAATCCCTGCGAGGTGTTCGCATGGATTGCCGAAGATAAGTCGCGATAGTATACATAAGTATATTATCGGAATGGATGCCCGATCTCAATTGCACAGGGAGGTCCGACAGATGGCCGAGACTGGAAGCACCACCGCCGTGACGCGCCGCGCCGCGAAGACCGAATCGACATCTCGACCTCGAGGGGGTCGACCGGCCCGGGGCATTGTCGTCGAGCCGGTGTTTTGCCCGACCGACGTGGCCGATGTGTTTTCGACCCAGGAGTGGGACCTCCGGACGGCGGCGATCAAGGGGGAATCGGGCGAGGTGCTGTTCGAACAGCACGATTGCGAGGTGCCGGCGCATTGGAGTCAGTTGGCCACCAACGTGGTGGTGAGCAAGTATTTTTACGGCGAGGTGAATACTCCCCAGCGCGAGCGTAGCGTCAAACAGTTGATCCATCGAGTCACGCGGACGATCGCGGATTGGGGGCTGCAAGACGGTTACTTCGCGTCGGCCGAGGACGGCGAGCGGTTCTATCGCGAGTTGACCTGGCTGTGCTTGCACCAGCACGGTGCGTTCAACTCGCCGGTGTGGTTCAACGTGGGGTTGTACCACCAGTACGGCGTGCGTGGGGCCCAGTGCAACTGGTACTACGACGTCGAGAGCGACCGCGTTTCCCAGCCGGAGAACCCCTACGAATATCCCCAGGGTTCGGCCTGCTTCATTCAAAGTGTGTCGGACGACATGGAAGACATCATGGAGCTTGCGCGGAGCGAGGCCATGTTGTTCAAGTTCGGGTCGGGCACGGGGACGGACCTGTCCACGATTCGTTCGCAACGCGAGAAGCTTTCCGGCGGCGGCCGTCCTAGTGGTCCGTTGAGTTTCATGCGGGTATACGACCAGATTGCAGCGGTGGTGAAGAGCGGCGGCAAGACGCGTCGCGCGGCCAAGATGCAATCGCTCAAGGTGCAACACCCCGACATTTTGGAATTCATCGAGGCCAAGGCCAAGGAAGAGAAGAAGGCCCGGGTGCTGATCGAAAAGGGGGGCTACGAGGCCAATTTCAACGGTGAAGCCTATGCCTCGATTTTGTTCCAGAATGCGAACCTGTCGGTGCGGGTAACGGATGAGTTCATGCAAGCGGCCGAGGCCAACACGACCTGGACCACGCATTGGGTGACCGACCCGCAGCACGAAGGGCCCAGCTATCCGGCGAGAGATTTGTTGCAAAAAATTGCCGAGGGAGCGTGGTATTGCGGCGATCCCGGGGTGCAGTACGACACCACGATCAATCGTTGGCACACCTGCCCCAATTCGGGTCGGATCAATGCCTCGAATCCCTGCTCGGAATACATGTTCCTCGACGACACGGCCTGCAATCTGTCGAGCATCAACCTGATGAAGTTCTGCCAGGGCGACGGCACGTTCGACGTGGCGCGATTCCGGGCGGCGTGCCGGGTGTTTTTCATCGCCCAGGAAATTCTGGTGGACCATGCCAGCTACCCCACCCGGCGCATTGCCCAGAACAGCCACATGTTCCGTCCCTTGGGCTTGGGCTATTCGAACTTGGGTAGCCTGATCATGGCCAGCGGTTTGGCGTACGACTCGCCGGGCGCCCGGGGATTGTGTGGCGCGCTGACCGCGGTGTTGCACGGCACGGCCAACTTGACCAGCACGGAACTCTCGGCGGCCGTGGGCCCGTTCGAGGGATTTGCAGCGAATCGGGAGCCCATGTTGCGGGTGATGGAAATGCACCGCGACAAGGTCGAGGAGATCGATGCGGCTTGTCCGGAATATCTGGTCGATGCGGCACGCGAGCTGTGGGACGACGTGTTGGCCAGCGGGCGGCGGCACGGGTTCCGCAATGCACAGGCCACGGTGCTGGCGCCCACCGGCACGATCAGCTTCTTGATGGATTGCGATACGACCGGCATTGAACCCGACATCGCACTGGTGAAGTACAAGCAGTTGGCCGGCGGTGGCATGTTAAAGATCATCAACCAGACCGTGCCGTTCGCGCTGAAGAACCTGGGCTACGACGAACCGACGATTGCCGGGGTGTCGGCCTTTATCGACGAGCACGACACGATCGAGGGTGCTCCGGGGCTGGCCAACGAGCATCTGAGCGTGTTCGATTGTGCGTTCAAACCGCGGCAGGGCCAGCGATCGATTGCCTGGCCGGCCCATGTGCGGATGATGGGTGCGGCCCAGCCGTTTTTGTCGGGGGCCATCTCGAAAACGGTCAACATGCCGCGCGAGACCACGCCGGAGGAGGTGGCCGAGGCTTATCGCGAAGGGTGGCGGCTGGGGCTGAAGGCCTTGGCCGTATATCGCGACGGCTCGAAGGAAAGCCAGCCGCTGTCGACCAGCACCGAAGGGGATCGTGTGGCGGCCAAGCAGGTGGCGGTGCCCCGCCGCGAACGGCTGCCAGACACCCGACGTTCGGTGACGCACAAGTTCAATGTGGCGGGCCACGAGGGCTACATCACGGTGGGCCTGTACGACGACGGACGCCCCGGCGAGTTGTTCATTACCATGGCCAAAGAAGGCAGCACGATCGGCGGTCTGATGGACTGCTTTGGAACCGCCGTCTCGATGAG
>CAYSXM010000575.1:0-3738 GCA_964434905.1 uncultured Pirellulales bacterium
CTTGGCTGGGTGACGCGGAACGACCCCGAACCCGTCAGGGGTTGGGGGCAAACAACTTCTAGTGCAGCGAAAGTTGCCTCGGACCGGTCAAAGGACGACGAGCCTTGCACTAGTTCCCCTGCGTGCCGGCGCGTATCATGCGGGGCATGATGCAGGAAGTGACAGCGGACCGAGCGCGGTTGTCGGCACTCGAGCCGAGCGAGTTGGAGGCGCACCAGCTTGCGCGACTCAATCAATTGCTCGACCAGGTGCTACCCCACAATGCGTTTTATGCCGCGAAGCTGGCCGACGTGCCTCGACCTCTGCGTTCACTGGAACAGCTCGACCAGTTGCCGTTTACCTACAAGTCGGAATTACAAGACACGGCCCATGCCGACGATCCAGCCAGGAATCACAGCTTTGCCTGGGGGCGCTACTCGCGACTGCACCAAACGTCGGGAACCAAGGGGCGCCCGCTGACGGTGCTCGATACGTCGGCCGATTGGCAGTGGTGGCTTTCTACCTGGCAATTCGTGCTCGATGCGGCCGGGGTCACCGTCGAGGACCGCGTGCTAGCCGCCTTCAGTTTCGGACCGTTCATCGGGTTTTGGAGTGCCTTCGAGGCGGCCGCGCAGCGTGGCTGCTTGATGATCCCGGGCGGAGGCCTGGGCACCTTGGCGCGGATCGAATTGATCCGCGGCGCCGGGGCCACGGTGTTGATGTGTACGCCGAGTTATGCCCTGCACCTGGCAGAAGTCGCGGCGCAACACCAGATCGACGTGGGGGCTTCGGATGTGCGGCGGATTATCTTGGCCGGGGAACCTGGCGGTTCGATTCCCGCGATCCGCGCGCGGATCGAATCAAGCTGGCAAGCCCGCGTGATCGACCACGCCGGGGCGACCGAGGTCGGACCCTGGGGCTATTCTGTCGATGGCGCGTTCGGGCTACACGTGGTCGAAAGCGAATTCATCGCGGAATTCCTGTCGCTTGAAACCGGCGGCATGGCGGCCGAGGGAGAGCTCGCCGAAATCGTGTTGACGTCGTTGGGGCGCACCGGCTGTCCGGTTATTCGCTACCGCACGGGCGATCTGGCGAGGCCGCACTGGCGGCACGAACAGGCGGCCCGCTACGTGTGGCTTGATGGTGGTATTGTGGGCCGCCGCGACGACATGCTGGTCATTCGCGGAGTGAACGTGTTTCCCACGGCTGTGGAACAAATTTTGCGAAGCTTTCCCGAGGTGATTGAGTATCGCATCACTGCCTCGAAACGTGGCGAAATGGATCAGTTGTCGGTCGAAATCGAGGACCGACTGCAGCAGCCGGCGCGGGTAGCTGAAGAGCTGCGGTTGCGTCTGGGGCTGAAGGTCGACGTGCAAGTCGTCGCGGTGGGCACCCTGCCCCGGTTCGAGGGGAAGGGAAACCGTTTCATGGATTGTCGATGAGCCGCTATTCCGATCTGGTTCACGCCACGCCCGCCGAGCTGCGCGCAGCGATACGAAATAACGATTGGACGGGACCGACGCCCGGTCTGGCGCGGGGATATGCACAGACGAACTTGGTGATCTTGCCGGCCAACCTGGCCGACGATTTCGCGGCGTTTTGCCAGCGAAACTCGCGTGCCTGCCCATTGGTGGCGCGCACCCTGATCGGCGACGCCGAGCCGCGCGAGGTGGCCCCGGGCGCCGATTTACGGAGCGACGTGCCGCGCTATCGCGTGTTTCGGCATGGACTGCCCGACATCGAGGAACCGACCGACGTGCGCGACTTGTGGCGCGACGATTTCGTGGGCTTCTTGTTGGGGTGTTCCTTTACATTCGAGGGCGCCTTGCTCGATGCGGGGCTGCGGGTGCGTCACCTGGACGAAGGGCGCAATGTGCCCATGTACCGCACGAGCTGGCGCTGCCAGCCGGCCGGACCGTTTGCTGGATCGCTGGTGGTGAGCATGCGGCCGTTTCCCGTGAGCCAAGTAGCCCAAGTGATCCACATCACGTCCCAATTTCCTACGATGCATGGCGCGCCAGTCCAAGTCGGAGACCCGGGCAAACTCGGAATCGCCGATTTGGATTGCCCCGATTTTGGCGACTCGGTGACGGTACTGGCCCACGAAGTGCCGCTGTTCTGGGCCTGTGGCGTGACGCCACAATTGGCGCTGATTTCCGCGCGGGCACCTTTGGCGATCACTCACAGCCCCGGATGCATGTTCGTCACCGACCGCACCGACGAATCGTTCCGCGCCGGCTGAAGCGACCGTTACTTTCCGGCCGTCGCTGGTGGGTCGGGGGCGCAGCCACGGCGCCCCTGTTCCCGGTTCAACTGCAGCACTAAACTGGCAGTTTGCCCGGTCCGCGCCTGGCCACTGGAATTGTCTCCGAACGGCCCGTTGCGGCTGCAGTGGGGACGAGCCATGGACGTGTCAGCAATCCGCCAGCAGTTCCCCGCCTTGTCGCGGCGCGTGGGAAATCAGCCCGCGGTGTTTTTCGATGGCCCCGCCGGAAGCCAAACCCCGCAGTGCGTCATCGATGCCGTGGCGGGGTACTTGCGCAACGCCAACGCAAACCACGGCGGAGTCTTCGCCACCAGCGTCGAGAGCGACCTGCTGCTGGCGGCGGCGCATCAGGGGTTGGCCGATTTTGTGGGCGCCGACGACCCTGCTTGTGTTGTGTTCGGCGCGAACATGACCACGTTGACGTTCGCTTTCAGTCGCGCCATGGCGCGATCTTGGCGGCCGGGCGACGAGGTGGTGGTGACCCAATTGGACCACGATGCCAACGTAACCCCCTGGGTGTTGGCGGCGCGCGATGCAGGCGCCGTGGTGCGGCAAGTTTGTCTGCGGCGCGAAGATTGCACTTTGGACCTCGAGGATTTCCAACGCCAGCTTTCACCCCGTACGCGGTTAGTGGCCCTCGGTTGCGCCTCGAACGGAGTCGGTAGCAAGAACCCGATCGAAACTCTGGTGGCCGCGGCGCATGCGGTGGGTGCTGAAGTTTTTCTCGACGCGGTGCACTACGCGCCGCATTTGCTGCCCGACGTGGCGGCTTGGAAGTGCGACTACCTGGTTTGTTCCGCCTACAAGTTCTTCGGTCCCCACTTGGGTGTATTGTGGGGGCGAAGGGACCGATTGGCGGAGCTACCGGCCTACAAGGTGCGACCAGCCCCCGACGATTTGCCGGGCCGTTGGATGACCGGTACTGGTAGCCACGAGGCGATCGCCGGCAGCCTAGCGGCGGTGGATTACCTGGCGGAACTTGGCCGAACGCTAGAGCCCTCGGCCCACCGACGGCGTGCCAGGCTGGTGGCGGCCTATGAGAGCATTGCGCAATACGAAACTGGCCTGTTGCAGCGTTTGATGGCGGGGTTGGCAGCGCTGCCGCGGTTGAAAGTATGGGGGGTGGTCGACCCGGCGCGGTTTTCCGAGCGCGTGCCGACGGTGTCGTTTACCCACGAGCGCCACGCCCCACGCGCCGTGGCAGAGTTCCTGGCCGCGCGGGGCATCTTCGTGTGGCATGGCAACTATTACGCGCTGTCGCTGACCGAGGCCTTGGGGCTCGAGCCCGAGGGGATGGTGCGGGTGGGCCTGTTGCACTACAACACCGCGGAGGAAGTGGATCGCTTGCTCGAAGCGCTCCGTGAAATGGATCGTTCCAGCAACTGACCGGCGGACCATGCAGCCCACCCAACTTGCGCTCCGCGACGAAACGACCTTGATCATCGACTGGAGCGATGGCCAACGTCGCAGCTACACGCTGGCCGAACTGCGCG
>CAYSXM010000576.1:0-3734 GCA_964434905.1 uncultured Pirellulales bacterium
GGCCTGCAATGGCTCGCTTCGGCGGCGCTATTGGTCGGGCCGCCGTGTCTGCTCGCGGCATTCGCCACGGAACCCTGGCTGACCGATCTGGCACGGCCTTGGACCCGGCCAGCGGTGTTTCTGTCGTTCGGGGGCATGTTAGCCCACCTGGCCACATTCGAGCGGCAGGTCGGCGGCGGGCCGCGGTAGGCTGAATTTTTTAGATTGCACGCCGGCGCGCGTGCCGTTTCCATGGCGACTAGCGGCCACGTTGAAGAACTCCAACGCCTACTAGAGCATCGATGACGGGTCGACATCGGCGATCCATTGCACGCCCTCGGGGGGCGCCAAGTCGCCGGTGGCGGTGCGCACCGCCGCGCGCAGCCCTGGCCCGTCGGGCCCTTGAATCTGGACTTGAAAGCGATATTGATCTCGCAACCGCGCGATCGGCGCGGGCGCGGGCCCCAGCACGCGATGGGGTGGCCCCAAGCGATTGACTTCCTCGGCCACGCGCCGACCCAAGTGCTCGGCCATGGCCCGAGCCACCTCGAGCACCTGGCCCCGCACCACCAGCCGTACCAGGTGACCATAGGGTGGATACCACATCCATTGTCTGAGGGGCAATTCCTCGGCCGAGAAGCGTTCGTAATCATGGCGTGCTGCCGCCAGAACTGCCGGATGCTCGGGGCTCAGAGTCTGCACCACCACCCGGCCCCCTTTGTCGCCCCGGCCCGTGCGACCGGCTACCTGCGCCAAAAGTTGGAACGTGCGCTCCGAGGCACGAAAATCGGGCAGGTGCAACGCCGTGTCGGCGTTGACGACCCCAACCAGGGTGACGTTGGGAAAATCCAATCCCTTGGCGATCATCTGGGTACCCAGCAAGATGTGTACCTGGCCCGAGCGAAACGCGTCGAGCGCGCGTTCGTGGCTGCCAGGCGCTTGCATGGTATCGGTGTCCATGCGCAACAGGCGCCGATCGGGAAACCGCGCCTTGACTTCGGCTTCGAGGCGCTGCGTTCCTAACCCACCGTAACGAATACCGGCGAACCGGCATTCCGGGCAATTGGCCGGCGCCGGTTGTTGGAAATCGCAATAATGGCACAAGGCGATTTCGCCCAGTCGATGGTGCGTCAGCGCCACTTCACAATTCGGGCAGCGTACCACCAAACCGCAGGCCGGGCACTGGATGTGGGTGGAATAGCCCCGCCGATTCAACAACAGGATCACCTGCCCTTGGGCCTCGAGCGATTGGCGCATGGCCAATAGCAACGGCCTGCTGAGCGCGCCGCGGGCACGGCGATCTTGCGACTCGATACGCAGGTCGATGATTTGCACCCGGGGTAGCGGCCGGCCTTCGACACGTCGCGGCAGCCGCAGCAAGTGATACACGCCGGTTTGAGCGCGGTGCCAGCTTTCCAGCGAAGGCGTGGCCGAACCGAGCACCAGCGGTACGTTTTCCGCTCGGGCCCGCTCGAGCGCCACGTCGCGCGCGTGGTAGCGAGGGGGCGATTCTTGCTTGAACGTGGCTTCATGTTCTTCGTCGAGAACCACCAACCCCAGGTGCGGCGTGGGAGCGAAGATCGCGCTGCGCGCGCCGACCACCACCTGCACCTGACCGGCCGCGATCGCCTCCCAGTGAGCGCTACGTTCGGAGTCGCTCATGTGGCTGTGCAAGACGGCCACCCGAGGGAATCTCGTGCGGAAACGAGCCACGGTCTGTGGAGTCAGGCTGATCTCAGGCACCAGCACAATGGCTTGCCGGCCGAAGCTGGTCGCCTCTTGAATGGCCCGGATGTAAACCTCGGTCTTGCCGCTACCGGTGACACCGTACAAGAGCAGCGTTTGGTGGATGCCACCGCGCAACGCCGCCACGATCGCCCCCAGCGCCTGGTGCTGGTCGGAGTTGAGCTGCAGGTCGGCCTCGGCCGGCACGACCGCGGCCGACGAAGGCTGCGTGCGCACCCGCACGCGGTGCGCCGATATCAGCCCTCGCTTGCGCAGCGTTTGAATGGGCGACGTTGTCACCCGCAGCGCCAAAGCCAGTTGCTTGGCGGTGACCGGCTCGGCACAAGCAGCCAGGTATCGCAACACGCGCAGTTGGTTTTCATTCAACCCGCCGGGCTGTGCCAACTGGGCCGTGCCGGCCGGCGAGAGGCTCAGTACGACCGTCTCGCGCGTGCCCGCCTGGCCGCGCACCCCGGCGGGAACCACCGCTTCAATCACCTGGCCCCAGCCACACAGATAGTGCTCGGCGATCCACTCGGTCAGCCGCAACATGGCGGGCGAGAGCAGGCAGCGCCGGTCGATCACCGCAGACACGGGCCGCAATGTGCGAGTGGTGCTCCGAGTTTCCAAACGCACGCAATAGCCTTCGATCGGGCGGGCGCGCTGTCCCAGCGGCACCCGCACCCGCTTACCCACGGCAATTTGGTCGGCCAGCGCATCGGGCACGCGATAATCGAACGCCTGGCCGGGACCTTGCGCGAAGACGACGGTGGCCACTCGGGCGAGCTGCTGGTCGTCGGTCTCCCAGGCCGGCGGCGGATCGTGAAACAGCGATTTTTGTTCGCGCGCCATGCCAATTCCAAGCGAGTTTGATCCACCCACGGCGCGCCCCCGAGGGTGCCAGCGCTCGGAAAATACCCGACCGCAATTGTGACCCTCGAGGCCGGTTGGTAGCAATGGGGCGGACCAGCCTGCGAGCAGCCCGGCAGGGTTGGCCCCTCGTCGCGGCCCGGCGCGACGCGCTTGCTCGCCGGGCCACCGGCTGGTCCAATAGGTTCCCGACGGAACGCTCTACGCCGCGCACCTCGCACCCGAAGGTCAGGAAGACAAGCATGGCAAAACGCTGGCGCATCGCCCCCCACGATCCCGACCGAATCGCTGCGCTGGGACGAGGCTTGGGGGTACCAGCCTTGGTCGCGCAGTTGCTCTTGGTGCGAGGGCTCGACGACCCCCAGGCGGCGCGCGCGTTTCTCGACGCGAAACTAAGCGGTCTGCGCGAACCCGACTCGTTGCCCGGCGCAGGCTCCGCGGCCGATGTGGTGCATGCCGCGGTGGCTGCCAAGCGCCGGATTGTGATCTACGGTGACTACGATGTCGACGGCATGGCCGCGACCGCCTTGTTATGGCATTGTTTGAAGTTGTTGGGCGCCGATGTCGGTTTTTATGTCCCCAACCGCCTCGACGAAGGTTACGGACTGAGCTCCGCGGCTTTGGAAAAGCTGGCCCAGCAGGGTGCCCAACAGGTCATCACCGTCGATTGCGGAATTGCCAGCCTGGCGGAAGCCCAGACGGCCAAGGGTTTGGGGCTCGAACTGGTGGTGACCGACCACCATCAGCTTGCCGACACACTGCCCGAGGCGGCCGCGATCGTGCATCCCCAGTTGCCGGGCCATGGCTATCCGTTTGCGGGCCTCAGCGGTTCGGGTGTGGCCTTCAAGCTGGCCTGGGCCATCTGCCAACGGGCCAGCCACGCCAAACGGGTGAGCGAGCCATTGCGTGCATTCTTGGTGCAGGCCGTGGGGTTGGCGGCGCTGGGCACCGTGGCCGATGTGGTCCCCTTGGTTGACGAAAACCGGGTGCTGGTGCGGCAAGGGCTCAAGAGCCTGAAAGACTCGCCGGTGCCGGGGCTTGCGGCGCTGTTTCGCCACAAAGAACTGAACAGCAAGCCGCAGCTCGACGCCGAGGATCTGGCCTTTACCGTGGCTCCCCGGCTCAACGCCGCCGGTCGCCTGGGACAGGCCCAACTGGGG
>CAYSXM010000577.1:0-3731 GCA_964434905.1 uncultured Pirellulales bacterium
ACGCAAGCGAATAGCCCACCAGGGCCCAGAGCACGGTCATCAAACCCATGAGGAAGATGCACTGCATCATCACGCCGAGCACATTCTTCTTTCGCACCAGTCCGCTATAGAACATCGCCAGCCCTGGCGCGGTCATCATGAGCACGAGCGCAGAAGAGACCAGCATCCAGGCATGGTCGCCCGGGTCGACTGGCACTTGGGCGGGTTCCGCGGCGGCCGGCGCCGGCGTCTCCGGTGTTGCGGCTTCCGGGGTGGAGTCCTGCGCGTGTGCATTGGTAACTTGGGTGGCCCACAGCACGATTCCGCCAAGCAATATCCAGGCCAGCGATCTCGCCTTCATCGATCGATTACCCTGTTTACGTGGTTCACGGCGACATTTTGCCCGGCGCCCTCGCGCCAGGAACCTGACCTCTTGGCCACCCTAGTGATGGTCGACATGGGGCTGGTAGGGCCGGGCCAGTGGGCCCCAAACTAGCGGGGGGATACTAAGGTGTAAAGTCGAAACTATTTCCGTCGTTTACAGAGATTTTTTTTGACGCGGCCTCGAGGTCAGATTGCCGGAAGTTGCCGGGCACTGATAAGCTTCGGCCAGCCCGCCGGCGAGGCAGCGAGCAAGTAGCCAGAGTTCGTGCCAGCCGAGGATTAGGAACTAACCAAGCGAACCCGCTCGGCCCCTCGAGACGTCACTGGCTGGGAAGGACCGACCGGCCCGACCCGATTTCGCTTCAGCGTGCCCCGCTAGGAACGCATGACCCATTTTCCCGACTACGCATCGTTCGCCCGGTTGGCCACCGACGTGCAGTTGGTGCCTGTCTGGCGCCGCCTGTTGGCCGACACGCTGACGCCGGTGTCGGCGTTTCGGCGGATCGACCGGGGTAGTTGCGGGGCACTGTTTGAAAGCGTGGTGGGGGGCGAAAAGGTTGGTCGCTACAGTTTTTTGACCACGGATCCGTTCTGCCAACTCGAGGCACGCGGACAGGAAGTCACGGTTCATGCGGATGGATCCACCGAGCGATTCGTTTCGCGCGACCCGTTGGCCGACCTCGAACGCCGGTTGGCGGGATTTCGCGTGGCCACACTGGCGGGCTTGCCGCCGTTCGTGGGCGGGGCAATTGGCTATGCCGGCTACGACGTGGTGCGCTATAGCGAGCGGCTGCCCGAGCTGGGCTTGGACGATCGTCAACTGCCCGACCTGGCGTTCGCGCTCTACGACCGGATGGTGGTGTTCGACCACGTAAATAAGACGCTGTTGGTCGTGGCGCTAGCGCGGCTGGATCGACATGCTGGCAACCCGCGCGCCGCGTACGACGAGGCATGTTCGCGGGTCGACCAGTGGGTGCAACAACTGTCGACCGCCGGAGGCGATCCGGAGCCCAGCGACATCGATACCGCGGCGGTGCCCGAAGTGGCGTATCAATCGAATTTTCGTCGGGAGGACTACGAACGGGCGGTGGAGAAATGTGTGGAGTACATTCGCGCCGGCGACATTTTTCAGGTGGTGATCAGCCAGCGTCTGGAGCTGGCGATTGACGTTCCGGCGTACGAAATCTATCGCACGTTACGGGTGGTGAACCCTAGCCCGTTCATGTTCTTCTTGCGTACGCCGAGCGTGACGTTGGTGGGCAGTTCTCCCGAGGTGATGGTGCGCGTCGTGGATGGCAAGGTTACGGTGCGCCCGCTTGCGGGAACGCGGCGGCGGGGGGCCACGGCCGAGGAAGACCGCCAGTTGGCAGAGGAGCTGTTGGCCGACCCCAAGGAACGCGCCGAGCACGTGATGCTGGTCGACCTGGGTCGCAACGACGTGGGGCGCGTGGCGCGGTACCGCTCGGTAAAATTGACGGACGTCATGACGATCGAGCGGTATAGCCACGTGATGCACATTTCGTCGAATGTCGAGGGGCAACTGGCCGAGGGTCGGACCGCCTTCGATGCCTTGCGGGCCTGCCTGCCGGCCGGCACGGTTTCAGGAGCCCCCAAAGTGAGGGCGATGGAGATTATCGACGAGTTGGAACCCCACCGTCGGGGACCGTATGCAGGGGCAGTGGGCTACGTCGATTTCAGCGGCAATATGGATACCTGCATTGCACTGCGAACGTTGGTGGTGACCGGCAACCGGGCCTTCGTTCAGGCAGGGGCGGGAATTGTGGCGGATAGCGTTCCGGCCTGCGAATATCAAGAAACGCTTAACAAGGCGCGGGGGCTCTTGCAGGCCATCGGGTTGACCGAGCGGCGTTTGGCCGATCCGAGCGGCGCCCCAGGTTTTCGCGACCGCGGCGAGCGTGGCGATGGCTGGGAGCAAGGTGGTTAAATCCTCGCGCCATTGGCGTGGCGAACCGGCAGAACGACAGGCGTGCAACTCGCGATCGCGGTACTGATTCTTGTTGTTACTGGGCCGGCCGAAGCCTATGATCGAAGACCAGGGGACAGAGTTCAGCTTTCGAGTTCGCGGGGCTTTGGTTTGGGCATTTAGTCTGGATTTGGCGGACTTCTGGGTTCGTGCTTCGAGGACACTGCCCGGCGCAGCCGACGCGCGTCTTGGCGGCAGTGGCGTGGGTTCTGCTGGCCCAGGGGTGCGTTTCCAGTGCAAGCGGATTGCGATGCCATGCGCCCCAGGGCAGCGGGCGGCGCAACGTCGTTTGGCAGCCTCCGTGGCGAGATCGCGTTCCACAGAAAAAATGGAGAGGCACCCGTGATTTGGCACCTTCGTGCGATTTGTGTGGCACTGATTCTGGCAGCGGCGACTTGCCCGGCAAAGGCAACCCCCGTCACATTCGCGTTGGGTGGCGGATCGAATTTGAACTTGCAGTTCGGCTTGTTTGAAAATGCCGTGACCGATACGGCGGCGTTTTCGGCAACAGGTAGCCTGGTGCAGGATGTGACCAAGACAACGCAAGCACCCTTTGGCACGATCATCAACAGTTCGCAATTCCAAAGCGGCAGCAATGTCGCGCTGTCGGGGGCGGACAACAGCTACTTGTTGAATCTGGGGTTCTTTGGGACGCTGAGCATTACCGTCAGCAATCTGCGGTTGGGCACGACCGGTCCGGCCACGGCGTTTCAACCGCCGCCGACCGCCGCGGGTACAACGCAGTTTCCGCTGACCGGTTCGTCGTTGATTCTCAATAGCGGTACGCTCACCTATACCGGCATGGGTAACGCCAGCGCCCTGGGTACCCAAGTCATCAATTTTTCGGTAACGCCCTTGAACCTTGGTTTTACTTCCGGCTCGATGACTCTGGTGGCCAACGATGTTGGCGCCAGCACGCAAATTGCCTCCACGCTGCCTGTCGCGGCGAGCGGCTTGTTCACCACGATCCTCGACCTGTTTGAAGTGCGCGTCACCCTGTCGGGTAGCCTGGCGTCGACCGGCACGCTGGGCGGAGGCGGCACGACGCTGGTGGGCGATGCCAACGGCGATTGCAGCGTGGGCGCGGCCGACTATGCCTTGTGGGCCGCACAGTTCGGCCAGTCGGGTGCGAGCCTGTCGGCCGACTTTGACCACAACGGCTCGGTGGGAGCAGGCGACTACGCGTTGTGGGCCGCCAATTTCGGCAACACCTGCCCTCCGGGTGGGGGCGCGGGCGCCGCGAGTGTTCCCGAGCCCGCGAGTGCCTGCCTGGCACTGTTCGCACTGGTAAGCGGTTGGGCTGTGTGCCGGGGTCGCCGAAACTAGTGTTCCGTCACAGTTTGATCTTGGAATTGAGCGAATTCGCGGAGCACTCTTGTATGTG
>CAYSXM010000578.1:0-3692 GCA_964434905.1 uncultured Pirellulales bacterium
CGAAGAACGCGAAAAACACCACGCGTCGTCGCCAATCTTTTCTACCGGCGACGAGACAGGCTGCCACCGACGACAACACGCCCGGTACCGTGGCCCCGATTTCGTGCCCCCATTGGCCTCGCACGCCCCAGCCCAGCGATAAGGACAACGCCACCAACGCCACGGCGCCGCTTGCAAGCGCCGGAGACCGATCGTCTGGCTGCAACGCTGGCGACCAACCTTGCGACATAGCTGCCGTCTCCAATCTTGCAAGCAACGCTGCCTCGCCCCAGTCCTGCTCCGACGACGCTCGACCGAAGCAACAACTGCCGACAATTCGCTACCTGCGTGGTGCAAGTTTCGCACGCGCGACCGGGCCTGTCGAGACACAACTAGCCACCAGGCTTCGAAACTCGCCCTGATCAAGCGTCAATCGTGGCATGCTCCTTGCCTGCATCGAGGCGGTGCCGCTAGAGCCGAACCTGCCCGTCGCAACACCTCCGAATAGCCCCCGCACAGCGTTGCGGTCTCGAGTCGCAGACGTAGCCTGTCGGGGCGCAGAGTGTGCCGATTTCTGCCAACCGCTTGCCCAGAACCAAATTCGCCGCGATGGTATTCTTTGAACGTTCGCCTTGCCGCCTTCCCGTCGCCCCGGTCGCAAGCACAAATCCGACTCCAACTTTAAGTAGAATTCGGTCTTACGCCGTGCCGCCTCACAACAACAACAACAACAACAACAACAACAACAACAACAATGCGTCTGCCGCTGGTCTCCAGATGGAGGCAGTGCGGCCGGCGCTCGCTCCGGGCGCCACTTCGGAACGTTTGTCGACCAAAGCGCCGGAAGCCAGGTCAGAGAACCTGCCAAGCCACGCGCCGTTTGGTCAGTGGGGCCAGGTATGTCGACTGGGGCTGGCATCGCGCGGCAACACCAACCTGGCTGCCTGCGACGTGCTGTGGGCGATCGAGCAAGGCATCAACGTCGTCAATTGGTGTGGCCACTCGGTCGGCGTGCGCGATGCCGTGCGACTGCTTGGCACCCGCCGCCGCGAAGTAATGTTGACAATCCAACTCGAGTCGCGCACCGCACGCGAGGCACACCGCGAACTCGATCAACGTTGCCAGCAACTGGCCACCGACTACATCGACCTGGTCACGTATTACTATCTCGAATCGATTGACGAGTGGCACCAAATCGCAGGGCCGGGGGGCGCTGCCTCGGCACTACAGGTTGCCAAACGCGCCGGCCAAGTTCGCGCCGTGGGAGTCACCTCGCACCAACGGCCCCTGGTCAGCGAACTGCTAGCGAATGTTTCGCTCGATGCGGTAATGGTGCGATACAACGCGGCACATCGCGGTGCCGCGAGCCATGTGTTTCCCTTAGCTCACCGCCAGACAATACCCGTCATCGTCTATACGGCGCTACGGTGGGGCAAACTGCTGCAAAACACTCCGCGCGACCCGCCGGGGTTCGTGCCTCCCACGGCCCCCGAGTGCTATCGCTTCGTGCTAGCCGATCCACGCATTTCGGTGGTGCTCATAGCACCCGACACGCGTGCTGAACTCGAGGAAAACTTGGGGATTCTGGCCGACTGGCGGGCGCCAACCGCCGAGGAAACGACCAAACTATTGGCGCACGGCGACCGAGTTCGGCAGTCCGCAGGAGAGTTTCCCTGATCGTCGAGCGCCCGACGATCGTCGCGCTCGAAATACGTTCGCGCCGGGCCCAAACCGGGCGGCTAACCGGCCCGCGAACAAACGCACGCCGCTACCGGAACTCAGGCCAAATGCTCAGTCCCAACCAGTTCGCTAAATGTGCCAAACCAGTCTATTGGCACACGGTTACTACCCAATGAACAAGGCCAAGGTGGCGCACCACCTTGGCCCTGCAGTGTGTTCCAACGATCACGAGAGGGGCGTACTAGCGAACCCGGCGACGCAAGGCCACTAGGCCCAGCAAGCTGAGTCCGGCCAGCACAGCGGTCGACGGCTCAGGCACCGCCTTGATCTGGTCCAATTCGAAGTCCACGTTCGGCGTCAAGCCGCCGTTGAACTTGATGGCCAGCGAGGTGACAGCAGTCGGATCGAACGCTCCGCCGATCACGAAGCCACTGAACAGCGCGTCGTAAGTGAACGGGTTCGGGTTCGGACCAATCGTGCCGGCATAGGTCGCAGTGCCACCCGCACTAGCAGCGACAATGTCGATGCTCATGCTCGCTGCGGCTGCGGTGTCGAGAAACAGGAAGTCGAAAGCGATTTTTGTGAGCGAGCTGACATCCGTCGGACCAGCCGTACCGGTGCCGACACCGTCGTACAGCAACTCTGTCACTGCGGGGCGTGCGCCGGACGAACCGCTCTCCAACGTGCCACCGCCGACCGTGCCGACCGCCGAGATCAGCGTGGGAACGCCAACCACGGTGATTTTCAATTCGCGCTCGCCTGCGATGACACTACCGCTAGCTGTGGTGATCGTGGTAGGCGAGGCGTCCAACAAGCTAATGACCCAGGCCGCTTGAGCAGCGGGGGCCGAAAAGTCGTCGATCGTGAGCGGAGCGGCGCTGACCGAGCCCGCAACCAACGTTGCAATCGAGAGCGCCACCAAGGTGAACAATCGGCGTGAATTTCGTAGCATCATTTCCAAACCCCCTCCTGGACGTGAAACATCTAAGGCTGTCGTTTATTTCGTCCCGACGTTGGGAACACACTCAAATTTGAACTACCGGCGACGGCGAGCCGCCACCACCAAACCCGCCAGGGCCAAGCCGGCCAAGGCCAGCGAAGAAGGCTCAGGCACGGCCTTGATCTGGTCCAACTCGAAGTCAACGTTCGGGGTACCGAGACCGTTGATCCGGAAAGCCAGCAAGTTGATCGAAGCGAAGCTACCGAACCCACCCGCCGGCACAAAGCTGGCGAACGGAATGCTATACGAGAACGCTCCCGCGCTTTCTCCGATCGAACCGGAGAAGGTGGCAAACCCAACCGAGTCGGTCGCCAACACGTCGATCGATACCGAAGTCGCATTGCCGGCGTCGAGGAACAAGAAGTCGAGGTTGATCTTCCCGTTGCCGCCCATCACCAAGTCGGCACCGCCAAGCGAGCCAGCGCCAATGCCGTCGTAAATCAGATCGATGACCACGCCCTTCGAACCGGTGTTCGAGAAGTACGTGCCACCACCGATTTCTCCCACCGCAGAAGTCGCACGCGAGACACCAAGCACGTCGATGTTGATTTCTCGCTCGCCACCGAGCACGGCTGCCGAGGCGGTCGTGACCGTCGTCGGATCGCTGTCGATCAGGTTGATTACATAGGCGACTTCCGGCGAAGGATCGCTGAAGTCGTCGATGCAGACAGACCCAGCACGGGCAGGCATGGCCAGCGAGCCCAGCAGCAACGCCGCAGGTACTGCCAATTTCAAGGTACGACTCACGGTGCAACTCAACACGGTGCGGGTCATTCGAAGGCCTCTCATGAAGTTCGTCTGAAGCTCTTGGCACGCGACTCCACCGCTCGCCGTGTCGCAAGGTGGGGAACCGATTCGAGCCGAGCTGAAACGACCTGCAAACTTCTTCTTCGAGACCTAGCCCACTCAGATAGCAGGCAAGAACCGCAGACGCAGGTGAGATCCAGCCGGGCTAACAAACCAGTCCGCACTCGTGTCGGACGGCACCCGGTTTGGAGAAGGCGAACGCCCCAAGGCCATCGGCCCTAGGCAG
>CAYSXM010000579.1:0-3689 GCA_964434905.1 uncultured Pirellulales bacterium
CAGCGTTCGTACTATTCGCACCACCCGGCTGCCCGAGTGCAGGTGGGCCCCCGCGCCTACGGCGGCCCCTACTATTCGCCAGCGCAGGGCGAGTATGTGCGGTACGGTTTCCGGCAGATGTACAGCTCGATCGTCATCCCCGGCGGTACGGTCGATCGGATCAGTGTCTGGGAAACCTGGGTCCAGCCCGGCTCGCAGCGCTAGCCCCTCGGGCGCGTACCAATCGCCAACCCTCTGCGTAGTCGATACGCTACAAGCCACGGGCGCACGGCGGATGATGGGCGTTGTCTGCCGATCGGCGTGTGCCCCGGGTGCTTGCCACGTCGACGAACATGCCTGCGGCCGATCAACAATTTAAAATGAAATGGTGGGGCTGGGGTCAGCCCGATCACTACTTCGACCTGGCACACGCGCCGGCTGCCTGGGCCTATCTCGAATCGCGGCTGGGGCCGCTCGAGCGCCGGCCCCGGTTTACCCAGGCGATCGACGCCGTGAAGATTCCGCCCAGCGGCGCCTCGGGCGAGTTGCTCGCCGCGCTGTCGGCGGCTGTCGGCGCCGAGAACTGCCGCAGCGATCACCGCGAGCGCGTCTGGCATTCCGCCGGCAAGGGTTATCTGGACCTGCTGCGGCTGCGCAGCCTGAAACTCGACGAGGCGACCGATGCCGTGGTCTATCCGCGAGACGAAGCGCAGGTAGCTGCCGTGGTGGGTCTGTGCCGCGAGCAAGGTGTCGCCTTGATCCCCTTTGGCGGCGGCACTAGCGTGGTCCAGGGCCTGGCCCCTTGTCGCGGTCCCCATGCCACGGTGATCACGCTCGACCTGGCCCATTTGAACCGTGTCGTGGCCATTGACGAATCGTCGCTCACGGCGCAGGTCGAGGCAGGGTGCTTCGGACCCGAACTCGAACGCGCGCTCGGCACCCGCGGGTTCGTGCTGGGGCACTATCCACAAAGCTTCGAGTTCTCCACCCTCGGCGGCTGGCTCGCCACGCGCTCGAGCGGGCAGAACTGCCTGCGCTATGGCGGCATCGAGCGGCTGGTGGAAAGCATCCGGGTCGTCACCCCGGTGGGTACCCTGGAAACACTGCGTGTGCCACGCCGCGGCGACGGGCCCGACCTGACCCAAATGCTGGTCGGTTCCGAGGGAACCTACGGCGTGATCGTGTCGGCCACCATGCGCATTCGGCACGCACCTGCATCTCAAGACTATTTCATGGTGGCCTTCAAAAGTTTTCGGGAAGCGGCCGAGGCCTGTCGCACCATGGTGCAAGCAGGTCTGGCGCCGGCGCTGTTGCGCGCTTCCGACGAGGAAGAAACGCACGGCACGCTGGCGCTGGGCCATACGCCGGCCGAGGGGCTGGCGGCGCTCTCCCGGCGGGCCGCAAAATGGTTGCTGGCACGACGAGGATTCTTGCCCCCCCGCATGGCACTAGTGTTGGTGGGTTTGGAAGGTACCACGCCGCAAACACGCCAGGCGCGGCGCGCGGTGCGGGAACATTTGCGGCGCTACGACTGCTTCTACCTGGGCACGTCGGCGGGCCAGCGCTGGCTAAGCACGCGCTTCGAGCTACCGTACCTGCGCGACGAACTGTTGGACCAGGGCCTGCTGATCGATACCTTGGAGACGTCGACCACCTGGGATCGGCTGTGCCGTTTGTACGACGCGGTGCGCAGCGCGCTCGAGCAGGCCGCGGCCGAGAACGGCTGGCCGCTGGTGGTGTATGCACACATTTCGCACCTGTATCCCGACGGCGCCTCGCTGTACTTCACGCTACTGGGCCGGCAAGCGACCGACGATCCAGTCGGCCAATGGCGCACCCTGAAGCTGGCCGCCAACCGGGCGATTCGCGAGCAACAAGCAGTGATTAGCCACCATCATGGCGTGGGGCTCGACCATCGAGAGCATACCGGTTGGTCCGAACCCGAGCGGGCCATGCTGCGGAACCTGAAATCGTCACTCGATCCGGCCGGCGTGATGAATCCCGGAAAACTGTTGTGACCTCTCGTCGTCAACGCGTGCTCGATCGCTGGGCCGACACCACCTACGATGTGTTGGTCGTCGGCGGCGGCGTGACCGGCGCCGGCGTGGCGCGCGATGCCGCACTGCGGGGGCTGCGCGTGGCGCTGGTTGATCGCGGCGATTTCGCCTCGGGCACCAGCTCGAAGTCTGGAAAACTGATCCACGGCGGACTGCGGTATCTCAAGCATCGCCATCTAGGGTTGGTGTTCGAGGCCTGCCGCGAGCGCTGGCGGCTGTGGAAGATTGTCGCCCCGCACCTTGTCCGCCCTGTGCGGTTCGTGGTGCCGTTCTATCGCTTTAGCCGCACGCCGCGCTGGCTACTAGCAGCCGGTCTAGTGCTGTACGAGCTCCTGGCGCTGGGGCGCACCGGGGGGCGGTTTCGCCTGCTGTCGCGCCGCCGTTTGGCCGAACTCGAGCCCGAACTACTGACCGACGATTGCCAGGGAGGCCTGGAATATGGCGATTGCGCGGCGCTCGATTTTCGATTGGTGATCGACACCTTGAAGTCGGCCGAACTGGCAGGCGCCGACCTGTTGAACTATGCCGAGGTGCTTTCCGCCACCCACCAAGGGTCGGCCTGGCGGGTCGCCGTGACCGATCGCCGACAAGGAACCGAGCACCTGGTGCGCGCCCGCGCCGTGGTCAATGCCACGGGGCCCTGGGCCGACGATGTGCAAACCCGACTCGCGGCGCCCGAGCAATTCGGCTTAAAAACTACCTCGGGCGTGCACCTGGTGTTGCGCCGCGATCGGCTGCCGGTCGGGCACACGCTGGCCCTCGAAACCGCCGACGCGCGGATGATCTACGTCGTGCCCTGGGACGAACGGCTGCTGGTGGGCACCACCGATCGGTTTTTCTCGGGCGATTTGGAACAGGCCACGCCCGAAGCGGCCGACCAACAGTACCTGCTCGACACGTTGAACCGATATTTCCCCAGGGCCCGGCTGGTGGCCGACGATGTCTGCCAGGCGATCGTCGGCATGCGCCCGTTGATGGGAAGCGACGAGGGAGTGCGCGAGGACGACCTGCCGCGCGACTACCAGATTCTGATCGACCGCCGGGGAGCCGTTTCCATTACCGGCGGCAAACTGACCACCCACCGTGCCATGGCCCAGCGCGTGGTCGACTTGCTGGTACGTCGTTTTTTTAACGATCGCACATTGCGCCGTTGTGCCACGGTGGCGCCCATTTCCGGTGGTTCACTAGCGTTGCCACGCGATGCCTCACCCCGCTTGCGCGCCCTGTGGGCACGCTATGGCGACAACGCGCTCCACATCGAGCAGCTCATCGAGCAATCACCCGACCTGGCCCAACCGTTGGCGCCGGGTGTGCCGGTTTTGCGCGCGGAAGTGAACTATGCCGTGGCTCATGAATACGTGGAAACTTTGGCAGACCTGGTCGATCGACGCTGGGGATTGTTTCTTGATCCTCCGGTGGCCGACTGGCATCCACAGGCCGCCGCGTGGCTAGCAGGCCTGCAGCCGGTCGACCCTTTGCGGCACCAACCGCTCGAGGAGACGGCATGAGACGTGTCTTCATGCTCAACGCCCGCGCCGGTGGCGGGGCGCTGGCGCGGTCGCTCGCGGAACTCGAGGCGTTTTTTCGGCGGCGCACCGGCTCTTTCGAGGCCGTTACTTGCCAGAGCCGAGCGGAAACCATCGAACGTACAAG
>CAYSXM010000580.1:0-3678 GCA_964434905.1 uncultured Pirellulales bacterium
GCGCCTGCAGCAGCAAGGGCGAACCGCCTGGTTTCAACAAGAGTCGCAGGCCTGGCTTGACGACCTGCGCGATTCACTCACTCGCGAACGCTGGCGCAAAGTGTCGGGACTGTCGGGGCTCAGCGGCCGCGACCTGGCTGTCGTTCGCGAACTGTGGCGCTGGCGCGAGGATCAAGCCGCACGGCGAGATCAGCCTCCTCGCCAGGTGTTACGAGACGATCTGATCGTCGAATTGGCCAAACGCCGTTCGACCGATCCGAAACAGGTGTTGGCCATTCGTGGTATGGAACGCGGCGATCTACGCCGCGCGGCAGACGATCTGGCCGCTGCCATTGCCCGCGCGCTCGATGCACCGCGAGAATCCTGGCCTGCCAACGCACGACGCGAATCCAGCGCTCAACTGACCATGCTGGGCCAGTTCCTGCTGGCCGCTCTGACTAGCGAGTGTCGTGCTCACCAGGTTGCGCCCAGCCTGGTCGGCACCGCCGAGGACGTGCGCTCGCTGGCACACTACCGCCTGCAAGGTGAAACCGAGCCCGGTGGCCGCTTGCCTGCCCTGGCCCAGGGGTGGCGCGCCACGTTGGTTGGTCAGCTTCTCGATGACTTGCTCACTGGCAAAGTGGCTATTCGCATTCAGAATCCTCTCTCGGACGAGCCCTTGTCTTTCGAGCGGCTGCCCAACCTGCCTGGTGCCACACCTCTGCCGCCCACACCGGAATCGCCAAATCGCTAGCCTGAATCTCTTGCCACCCTGCCGCGCAGCAGGCAATTCGCCAAGCCGCACTAGTGGAGCGTCAACCCAGCTTGGCTGGGTGACGCGGAACGACCCCCGAACCCGTCAGGGGTTTGGGGCAATCAACATCTAGTGCAGCGGGCGTTGCCTCCCATTCGTCAAAGGACGACCGACGCTGCACTAGCGCAATGGCCGCAGGCTTTCCACCGGCAGCACCGTGTTCAAACTGCCTGGGCGAAATCCATCCAGATCGAGGGTGATAAACCGGAAACCAAGCTCCCGAAACGTCCGCGCAATCGCCGCGCGCAACTCGCCCTCGGCGAGTCGAGATAACTCCGTCAGCGGCGCTTCGATACGCGCGACATCGCCGGCGTGATAGCGAACGCGCAGCTCGACCAGTCCCTGCGCGCGCAAGAACTGCTCCGCTCGATCCACCATCGCCACGCGCTCGGGCGTAACCGCTTCGCCATACGCGATTCGGCTCGACAAACAAGGCGCTGCCGGCTTGTCCCACACGCCAAGCCCCCACGCGGCCGCCAACTGCCGAACCTCGGCCTTCGACAACTCACACTCCAACAGCGGGCTTGCCACGCGATGTTCGCCCGCGGCCACCATGCCGGGACGATGGTCGCCCACGTCGTCGGCATTCGCACCGTTGACGAGCACTGCGCCTGGCCAGCGCGACGCAAGCTGTTCAAGCTCGACATACAACTCCGTCTTGCAGTGATAACAACGCTGTGCATCGTTCCG
The DNA here is from genome assembly GCA_964434905.1 of uncultured Pirellulales bacterium. GTDB lineage: Bacteria > Planctomycetota > Planctomycetia > Pirellulales > CAYNRE01 > CAYSXM01. The sequence continues at coordinate 1,484 of CAYSXM010000580.1, forward strand.
CAAATAGTCGGGGTTCGCGAACTCGTTGGTCGAGACCACCGCGTGTCGAATGCCTATCTGAGTTGCTAGGGCCTGGGCGGCCTCGAGCTCACCCGTCGCCAAACTGGCGCTCGCCGCGGTCACCGCCAGCGCCCGCTCGCCCAGCGCGCGCTGCGCGGCACATGCCAACACCGCGCTGTCGACCCCGCCCGAATACGCCACCACGCACCGTCCAAAGCCGGCCAACATGGCCAGCAGACGATCGCGCTTTGCGACCAGCGAGTCGGGCAGATCGGGCATGCGTACCGCTCCCAGCTTGACCCTCTTCCGAGCTTCCAGGCTCATGGCGCCGCCCCGCGCGATTGCGAGCGGTCGCTGCCAAAGCCGCAGCGCCGCGCGAGCTACAACGCCGCCCGCGCTGTACGACCCTGCTGTCAAAAAAACCTCCGCCGTAATGCCGTGGCGATGCGCTTTTTGAGAGCCCGCAGTCAAAAAGTGGGTGCACTCAAGCCGGGGTTGTGTGATCCGACCGCTGATTCCGGAGCAAGCTCCGGGCGGCGGCTATACACGCGGCCTGGCCCTGTTGGCACCCAGCGGACCTCTTATCGGCTCAGCAAAATTTATGACATCGACAGCACGAACATGGCAGAGGAATTCGGGGTCAGCGGCTCCGTGCGGCTGCCAACATCAGCCGACTGAACCGTCGTATTTCACCACTCGACGCGTACGCCCGGTAGGCCCCATCGTACCTCGACGGTTAGCCCCTCGGCAAGCCGCACGCTTGCCACCGGTCGCCGTTCCGACTAGAAACCAGCGGTTGGCGCCCGCCGTACTGCCCAGCCACGGACATGTTTCCACACCGCGATTGGCCACCGTCTGCCCAGCCGGCTGACCTGGTCGGGCTAAGTCGACTACATTTGCCCCGACTGGAACGGCAAATTTCCGGCTCGCTGTCGGATTTCATCGCGTAACCGCGCAGCCTCTTCAAAGTTCTCTTCCGACACGGCCACAGCCAATCGCTCGCGCAACTCAGTCAACGGACTGTCGGTCGGGGGAGCCGGGCCGGCAGATTCCGGCGCCGCCAGTTCTTCTCGCCAGCGAATCAGGTGTTGCAACTCGCCGCATTGGCCCGCGCGCCCTCGCTGCCCATAGTCGTCCAGGAAATCCCAAATGCGCTTGATACCCGCGTCGATCACCGCCACGGCGGTCAACACGTCGCCCAGTCGTATCAATGGCGTTGCCACCGCCCTGGCGTGAATCATGGTGACGTACGGCCGCCACTGGTCGAATTGCAGCTTGTCACGATCTTCGGCAGCGAAATCTCGTACAAACGCAAACAGCCGCAGGTTGCGCGACGTGTCACGCGCGCACAATTCAAACCGCTCCAAATGCCAAAAACTAACGTACCGGTGGTAGTACTGAATCCCTTCGCGCAGCAGCTTTTCACAGTCGCTGCTGGTCAACCGGAACGGTCGACCGTCGGGGTTGGCGCCGTCGTGCGCGCGCTGCAGTCCCACGAAATGGTCGAGCCACGACTCACTGCCCTCCGGCCGCGTTCCGTCGGGACGCCCGTCGACTTCCATCTGCAGCAACCCCAAGTCAAGACGGACTTGGACCTTCTCCCGACCATCGTCCCCCTCGACTAAACGCACATTGATGTCGTCGGGCTCGAACTGCCAACCCGCGATAATATTTGTGATATCCCGCGACACACCACACTCCGTACATCGAACCCTAGGATTTCCTCGCCCCTACCAACCACCGTTCGCAGCCGCGCGAGCGCCGACCGATCCCGTTTCCCAGCCTCGCAGCCGGCAAACCACTGACAGCAAGCTGGCGATTTCTCCAGCCGCCACATGGTGTGAAAACGATCGGCCCCGCACATGCCTTTTAGTTCGGCAGCCGGCCAATTCCTACTGCGCTTTCACGGTCGGTTGCGCCTGCCAAACCCACAGGCAGTCTAGGCAGGCCGGTACAAACACGACAAGGCATTCTCCGCCAGCCCCACGATTCAGACTTTGGGGTTTCGTAACACAGGCTGTGTCCGGCCATTCCCCCCCAAGGGCCGCCTGAGCGGTCTCCTAGTCCCCCAATAGGCGGTTATGTCCTTCCTCAGTCGGTGCCACTCTTGGTTCCGTTAGTCATTGAAATTAAACAGGTTGCAACGCCCGGTTGAACGCATGCCGCAAATGGTTCCTGAAAAGACAGGAATTTGA
>CAYSXM010000581.1:0-3677 GCA_964434905.1 uncultured Pirellulales bacterium
CAGAGGCCTTAAATGTAATCACGGCGCTCTTGGAGACGCGGGGGCAGGGGGGTGGGTGCGGGCATGAAAACCGCAAGTTTTCCTATCACAACAGCTTCATTCTGGCTGACCCCCGCGAAGCCTTCGTGCTCGAGACGGCCGGCCGACACTGGGCCGTCGAGCCCGTTTGCGGTGTGCGCACCATTTCCAATGGCCTGACCATTCCCGGCTTTGCCTGGCAGCACGGCGATCGGTTGAAATCGCGAGTTGCCGCCTGCGCGATCCGGCAGCCACGCTCGCAAGCGCTCGCAGGTCGCAGCCAGGGGCCGGCCGATCTGGCTGCGCTCTTGCGCGATCATGGCGCGGGGCAAACGGCGCCCCACTATGCTTGGCACAACGGCGGCATGGCGTCCGTTTGCATGCACGCGGGCGGGCTATTGGCCGCGTCTCAGACCACGTCCTCTTGGATCTCCGAGCTAACACCCCAAGGGTGCCGGCATTGGGCCACCGGCACCGCGGCCCCCTGCACGGGGCTGTTCAAGCCGATTGGGATCGACCGACCGCTGGGGTTGGGAGAGCCCACCGACGTGGCCGACGCCGATTCGCTATGGTGGCGCCACGAGCGCTTGCACCGGCGGTTGGTTCGTTCGCCCGCCACACTGGGACCGCGCTATTTTTCCGAACGCGATGAAGTTGAAAACGCACTTTGGCAAAGTCCGTGCGACCCACGGCAGGCCTGGGCCGCGGCAGACGAACTGCTCGACCGTTGGCTTGTGCAAGTGGCCCAGCGGCCGTGCCGCGACGAGCGTCCGCTGATGGTGCGCCGCTATTGGGCGCACCGCAACCGGCGTGCAGGCTTGGCGATGTGAAACCCGGAGCGGTCTTGGCTTCCGCAATCGCTGGTCGTGGACCTGACCCGGCACTGGTTTCCGGCAGTGGTTTATTGCGCGGCCCGATCGCCGGTCGTTTGTCATTCCGTGTCAGGCAAAAAAACCCCAGTGCCGCCCAGTTGCCTGGTGCGACGCTGGGGTGCGTCGATCGATTGGGAGATCAACCTCTGGCACACGCCAGAGGCTGCTCTGAAGCTAGCTTGCGCGGCGACGGGCGAAGGCGGCCAAACCCAGCGCCGCCAGTCCGCCCAACAACCACGTGGCCGGCTCGGGCGTCGGAGTGCAGTGAATCTCCACTTCCACGCCACTCAGGCCGAAGCCCGAGGTGTTGTTCTTCCACTCGTTGGTGTCCATCACCGCAAAGCATAACCGGGTGGCGCCGGCCGGAGCATCGAACCACTGGCAAATGCCGTTGGCGTACATGCCGTCGCCAATGAAAAACACCTGGCCCAGGGCCGGCGCGATCGTCGCGAACTCGGTGTCAAATGGCAATGCAGCCGGAGCGGCGCCGACGCCTGGTCCCAGGAAAATACCCAACAGCGAGGCCAAGGGCGCGTTCCACGAGCTGATGCCGCCTTGCGCGCCATAGATCGGCGAAGTGGGGCCAAAATTCACCCCGTCGGCGTCGGTGTTGTTGGGAAAATTCGGATCGTTATTGAAACCGCCGTTGGTCTTGATCATGAACGTCCGGCAACCGGCTGGCAAATCGATACAAATCGGCACGGTGCCGTCGAACTTGTCACCGGTTTGGTCGGGCACGTTGGCTGGGTCGGCCAAATACGGATTCGCCGTGGCGGGCACCAGCGTCGAAATCGTCATCATGTCGGCCGAAACGGTGGACACCAGTGAAACCAAGCTCGCGACGGCCAACAGCACGCTAAAACCGCGTGCTAAACGGGCACTTCTCATTCTCATAGTCTGTTCCCTTGATAATTGCAGCTCAAAGATGATGGTCCTGCGGATCATTCCAGCGTAATTCAAGTAATTCGCCATGCCGCATGCCGATTGGCAAGAATCACGGTTTCCTGCTAGACACCGGCCTGGTACCCAGGGGGGGTGCCAGGGGTGGCCACGTTCAGGGGGCCGATCGACCTAGGTGGGACACCACGGGCGTGCAGGCGCCCCTGGGACATACCACGAAGGCCCAACTGGCCAACCGCGATGAGATTGCCGCATCCGGGACAGGCTCGCACCGCTTGGCGCGGGGCGGGCCGGCACCGCTTAGTGCGGGCCGCTGTGGCCCGCAGTCGCCGCGAAGTACAGTCGCCGCTAAGTACAGCGCGGGCCAATTGTGTCGGTACCGGATGAAATGCAGCAGAGCTAGGGTTAGCGACCCCTAAAATAGAACCGACATGCTACTGGCACTTCTGAGTCCAGCGCATAGTTGGTTGTTTTACCCCAGTTTCCTTGTTCAATCTAGGCGTACTGGCGCTTGGGTCAAGCGGAAAATTGAGAGAAGTTTTCCGATTTTCATGGACACCTGCTCAATGGAATATTGGCCTTACCAATGGCCGCCTACACCTAGTGGCTGGCTGCCTGCCTGGTGTGGCTGCTCAGCCAGACGAGTGCGTCCGTCCGCCGCATCGTGCCCTTGGTCGGCAAGCTGTTCAATTTGATGACGCCGAGGTCAAGCTAGCTGCAGGTGTGCCCTGGAAACCCGTGATTGACCAGCCGTGGTTGCCGATCGTCAGGCTTACGGCACCTTCGGTGGCCGTGTGCCAAACCCGAGAACCGACCGTTTCGTACGCTCGGCGCAGCAAGGGCAGGCCGGCGCCGTGACCCCCACTGACGACTACCTCGCGAGGTTGGCAGCGAGCCGCAATACCTGGCGGATCGCTCCGCGTGCTGCCGTGGTGGGGGGCCAAGAGCACGTCGCAGACTAAATCGTGACTGGCCATTACTTGCTCCAGGCCGGGCGTTTCCAGGTCGCCCGTCAATAATATGCGGCATCCGCTGGCCTCCACGGCCAACACGATGCTGTTGGCGTTGTCGCTGCCTTCGACTCCGGCTTTGGTCGGGTGGAGGACCCGGAATCGCACTGCGGCCGCTGGCTGCCGCGCATCGGCCCGGGCGCTGGGCGGGGCATACTCGACGGCAGTCTCGCCTGCGACCACGGTTCGCTCGCGGGTGGCGTGGCGGTTGCAGGCCTGCCGCAGTGCGTCCACAGCCGCGCTCGAACGCCGTTGGAAGATCGGCGAGACGATCAATTCGCCAATGGTGAACCGTTCCAGCAAGCCGGGAACGGCGTTGAAATGGTCCACGTCGCCATGGCTCACCACCAGATGGTCGATATGTCGAATGCCTCGCTGCCACAAGAATGCCGCCACGGTGCGCGTGGCGGATTCCGGCGACCCCAATTGGCCAGCGTCGTAGAGCAACGTGCGGCCGTCGGGCAACTCCCACACGACGGCGCAGCCGTGATCGACCGCCAGAAACGTACAGCGAACGGTCTCTGGATGCCGCTGTTGATGCCGCGGTTGTGCCGCGAGCAGGGCCACGGCCAGCGCGATGCTGCCCGCCACGCAGAATCGCCTGATCGGTCGGCCCCGCGCACGCTCGACCAGGACCCACCCGGCGAGCAGGTAGCAGGCCGCGTTCCACCACGCAGGCGGACCCGCTACCCAAGCGTAGGCTCCGGGCCAGCTTGCGACCCACGCGACAAGCCATTCGAGTAGACGCAGCGCCCCGCTACACAGCCAGGCTAGCGGCCAGACCAGGCCGGGCACCACGGGGGCCAGTGCCAACAGCACAAATCCGGCCAGCATGGCCACCGAAACCGGCAGCCACAGCATTAAATTGAGTGGCACC